>NZ_DASQMZ010000052.1:0-3051 GCF_035645235.1 Paenibacillus sp. | reverse complement strand
CTCGCCGGGGACGAGCGTCAGCTCGACCCCCTGCAGCACGCGCACGGTCCGGTCCCCGACGCGGAACGCCTTTTCCGCTTGCTCGACTTCGACTATCGTTCGCATGCAAGCCGCCGACGCCTCATCGGACGAACACCGCGGCGCCGGCCCCGACGCTGACGCCGCCGCCGCCGCCGCGCTCCTTCTCGCCGGTCGCGTTGGCCGCCGCCAGCGCGTCGGTCGCCCGAGTCACCAACGATGCGAACGCCTCGTCGATCGACTTCGACCCGTCGACCGCCGCCCGCGTCTCCTCCTCGGCGATCGCGCTGAACGCCGCCGCAAAACCCTTCGGCAGCAGCGACGACTCGCGCACTTGGCCGGGCCCCAGCTTGTAAAACGGCTCCAAGCTCATGCCGTTCTTATCGGCCGCGTAGCCCTGAATCGAAGGCAGCTCGACGGCCGTCGCCGACCGAAGCTCCGCGAATTCCCCGCTGTGCACGTATTCAAGGAACGCCCAAGCGGCAGCCGCCTGCCCGGAGGACGCATGCACGCCGAACACCTGCGAAAGCGAGAACGCGTTGGACGTATCCGGATAATTCGCGTCGACCGGCATCGTCACGAGTCCGCGTTCGAACGACGGAGCGTTGCCGCCCATCATGTTCATCTGATTGAGCCCCATCGGCCCTTCGATCAGCATCGCGGCGCGGCCGCTGTTGAACATGTCGGAATCGCCGCCGATCGTGAACGTCCGCACCGCTCCGTCGCCCGATCCGCCGGAGGACGCCGGCGGCGGCGCCGGCAGAAAGACGCTCCCGCCGCTGTACGCCTCGACCGCTTGCCGAAATACGCTTTTCCACTCCTCGTTGTCCATCGTCAGCGCCGACGCGTCGGCGTTCAGATGGGATAGCTCTTTCGAGGCGGCGATCTGCTTGATCAGGTCGTAGGCGTTCCAGGTAAACAGCGATTGCCCGAGTCCGTAGATCCGTTTCTCCTCCGCGCCGTCCGTCGGGAAGCGCGCGGCCAGCGCGAACACGTCCTCCCACGTCATGCCGTCGGTCGGATACGGCACCCCGTACTCGTCGAACAACGACTTATTATAAAACAACGCCTTCATATTGAACGTCGGCGCGAGGCCGTACAGCTGCCCGCCCCCCAGCGACCGCAGCTGCTCGACGACGCCCTCCACGAAGCCGTCGAGCGTAAAGCCGGTCGAGCGCATCAACGGCTCCAAGTCGGCGAGGCTCCCTTCCGCCGCGAGCAGCTCGTACTGCTCCGGCGTCATGACGACGACATCCGGCTTTTGCTCCGCGATCAGCTTCGCGAACTCCTCGACCGGGTCCTTGCCTTGACCGTAGATTTCCATCGTCGAGACGATTTCGAAATCGATGTTCGGGTACTTCGCCTTAAACAAATTGCCGTACGTCATATGGAACGCTTGGTCGTTAAAATACGCCACCTTCAGCGTCGCCGGCGTGTTCGGATCGAACGCGGGCGCCTCCGTTCCCGCCGTTTCGCTGCCCGAGCAGCCTGCCAACATCGCCCCAAGGCATAACACCGCGGCCATTCCTGCTTTCACTAGCTTCTTTCGCATGTTACGAATCCTCCCCCGTTTTCCGGAAAATGTGCTTTCCAACGTTCCCCATTATCGCGGACGTTTTTTAGAAAACTCTTTGAACAACCTTAAAGAAAGATAAGAATCGGAAAATGAGGCGGATCGGATGCGGCGCCGGTCCTCCGAAACAAAAAAAACCGTTCGCGATTCGCGAACGGTGAAACCTTATGGTAACGGCAGCGTCATGTGCACGGCCGTGCCGACGCCGAGCCGGCTTTCGATCCGGATCTGGCCGCCGTGGCGCTCGACGATCCATTTCGCGATCGCGAGGCCTAGGCCGATGCCGCCCTCTTCGCGCGAACGCACCCGGTCGCTCCGATAGAAGCGCTCGAAGACGTGCGGCACGTCCCGCTCCGGGATGCCCACGCCGGTATCCTCGACGACGACGTGCGCCGCATGCGTCCGGCGCTCGCAGCGGACCGTGATGATGCCCTCCGGCGGCGTATATTTGATCGCGTTGTCCAGCACGATGAGGAACAGCTGGTGCAGCCGCTCCTCGTCGGCTTCGCCTTCGATCTCGTTTTCGATCTCCATACGGACGATAATGCCTTTGCAAGCGGCCAGCTCCTCGACGAGCCCGACCGTATGCGAGAGCACCGCGTCGACCCGCAGCGGCTTCTTGGACAGCTCCATTGCGTTGGAGTCGGTGCGGGCGAGCGTCAGCAAGCCGTCGACGAGCTTCTTCATGCGACGGCTCTCCTTCAATACCGCCGATACGCTGCGGCTTTCCTCCTCGACGGTGCGTTCGGGATGGCGCAGCAGCAGTTCCGCGTGCGCCTGTACGACGGCGAGCGGCGTACGCAGCTCGTGCGATGCGTCCGCGACGAATTGCTGCTGTCGCTCCCACGCCGCCCGGATCGGAACGAGCGCCCGCGACGCCAAATACCACCCCGCGGTGACCGCGAGCAGCCCCGCGATCGCGAGCCCGGCGGCGAGCAGCAGCAGCAGCCGGCGCAGCATCTCCATTTCCTCGGTGATGTTCGTAATATACTGCACGCTGCCGGCCCGCATCGAGAACGATACCGTCCCCGTCCCGTCGGCCGTCCCGAAGACGAGAGGCGCCTCCGACCCCGGTCCGGTGAGCACCCGGTACGTGCGCCCTTCCGACTTCACCGTGAAGGGCGCCGTCTCTTCCAAGCGACTCCCGAGCTTCCCCAGCAGCGCGTCGTCGATCTCCTCCGGGAGAATCCCGGTCACCGCTTGTCGGAGTTCGTCCCAATACACCGTATAGATCGTCCGGTCCGTCTGAGAAACTCGGAATGTATACAGCGTGTCCTCCGTCGAGACCGCCGCGGCGCCCTCGCGCGGCACGGCGGCCTCGACCGTCGCGGTTGCGCTGATCGGAGCGACTTGGAGCGCTTGGGCGACCGGCTCCGCTTCGACGCGCACGGTCGCGCGGATGCGAAGCGCCTCGTCGGCGCTCTCCGTTACGGCATGCCGAATAAAAGCATAAGCGCTCA
>NZ_DASQMZ010000051.1:0-34591 GCF_035645235.1 Paenibacillus sp. | reverse complement strand
CGGAGGTCGCCCGGGAACGGATTCACGTCGACGGCGCGGGCTGGCATCAAGCCGCCGAGCCCGTCGTCCATCTGCAGCGCATCCAAGAAGCCGTCTGGCTCGAGCGGAGCATCCGAATCGCCTACGTGCGGAACGGGGACGACGAGCCGCCGACGGAGCGCGTCGTCCGTCCGCTCGGCCTGGTCGCCAAGCGCAGCACCTGGTATTTGGTCGCGGAGGCGGATTCGGACTATCGCACGTACCGCGTCTCCCGCATCGCGGACGTCGAGCTGCTCGACGAGACGTTCGAGCGGCCCGCCGGTTTCAACCTGGCCGCCTATTGGCAGCAGTCCACGGAAACGTTCCGAAGCAGCCTGCCCCGGTACGAAACGAAGCTGCTCGCGACGCCGCTCGCGGTCAGACGCCTGCAGTCCGAAAAATTCGCGACGCTCGTCTCCGCCGGGGAGACGACGCGGCCCGGGCGGATGGAAGCGACCGTACAGTTCCATACGCTGGAAACCGCGGCCGAAGCCGTGCTCGGCTTCGGCGCGGACGCGTTCGTGTTGGAGCCGGTCGAGCTTAGGGACTATGTGCTTGCGAGGGCGCGCGGCATCGTCGACCTGTACTCCTCATATATGACGGAGGATGACGCGCCGCGCGTGTAGACTGGATTTCGTAAGGCAGGCAGCAATCGGAAGGAGGAGAGACAGATGTATAAATGCCAATGCGGCAAGACGAAACACGCCGAAGGGTATTGCGACGGTTCCCACGCCAAGCAGGAGGCCCCCGCGCCGAATTCGAACGTAACGAAAACGAAGTAAGCCGGACTTTCCCGCAAAGCCGGAAAGGAGGTGACCCCGCATGACCGGACTTCTTCATCGCCAAAGCAAGTTTTTCCTAGTCGTCTGCGCCCTGACCGCGGCCTTGTTCGCCGCGAGCGCGATCGGCGGCGCCGAGGCGCAGGCGGGCAGCAAAAAGGGCTATATCGTGGTCGACCCGTTCTAAGCCGTACGCAACAACCGCACACGAGACGGCACGCTTACCCGGCGGCCGTCTCGCCCCCCCCCTTACGTTCGCGCCCCCGCCGCCAGCAGCCGCTCCGCCTCGTCGAACGCGGCCTCGTAGTACCGGCGTTCGTGCGGCACGAGATCGCGCCAGCGCACCGTCATCGCCTCGCGCAAGCCCCGCTCCGGCACGAGCCGGATCGCGGAGGCCGCATACGCCTCGCTCCGCACCACGCGGCGCGCGTCCGCGAGCGTCAGCAGCGCAAGCGCCGACACCTCGCCGTCTCGGAACCGGAACGCCTCGTCCGGCCCGTCGTACACATAGTAATGTACATGGCAAAATTCGTTGTCGACGAAGCCGTCGCGCGCGTATCGGTACGGCTTGCAGCCGCCGTACGCGAGCGCCGACCGCGGCACGGCGATGCCGAGCTCCTCCTCGATCTCCCGCGCCCCGTCCTCGACCGTCTCGCCCGCGCTCAGATGCCCCGCCGCCGTAATGTCCAGCAAGCCCGGGAAGTCTTCCTTCGAAGGATGACGCTCCTGGAAATACACATAGTCCTCGCCGCCGATCCGCCGCACGAACCAGCATTGGAACGTCTGATGCCACAGCCCCTCCCGATGCACCTCCGCCCGCGTCCGCGACCCGAGCCAATTCATGCCTTCGTCGAAAATGTCCAACCGCTCCGCCACACCCGCACCCCCGCCCCATACGTTCGCTCGTACCTCGCTCGCTTAAGGGTAGCAGATTGCGGGCGAAACTTCGAGACCCGGAGGGTGTACAGGTGCGGAACCCGCAGCGACTCGCCCGAATGAACGGCGGGAGCGCTTATTAGTTGCAAAATGTGCATCTATTTTTGCGGCTGCGGGCGATGAAAGCGCTTATCAACTAAAGGAACAGGGGGCAAATGGACGCTCGCGAGAGCGAATAGCTGCACAAATGCAGTTCCATCGAGCGGCACCGGCAGCGCGCCCGGCGTCGCCCCGTCCCGCGTGCCCGCGCGCGCGGAACGCCCCGAACCGTCGAACGGCTCGGGACGATGTTGTCAGTCCCCGGCGCCGGCCGCGACCTGGCGGTCCTTGTACTGCAGCTGATGCAGCCGGTAGTAATATCCGCCCTGCTCAAGCAGCTCCCGGTGGTTGCCCGTCTCGCGTACGCGGCCCTTGTGCATGACGATGATTTGATCGGCGTGCTGGATCGTCGACAGCCGGTGGGCGACGACGAGCGTCGTGCGGCCGCGCGACAGCTCCGCGAGCGCCTCCTGCACGACGAGCTCCGTCTCCGTGTCGATGTTCGACGTCGCTTCGTCCAAAATCAGCACCTGAGGCTTGAACACGACCGCCCGCGCGAACGACAGCAGCTGCCGCTGGCCGAGCGACAGCGTCACGCCGCGCTCGCCGAGCAGCGTGTCGTACCCGTCCGGCATCGAGCGCACGAATTCGTCCATATGCACGCGCTTCGCCGCGTCGACGACCGCCTCGTCGGAGATGCCCTCCTCGTTCAATCGGATGTTGGAGGCGATCGTGCCCGTGAACAAGAATACGTCCTGCTGCACGATGCCGACCGTGCGGCGCAGCTCCGCGAGCGACAGCTCCCGAATGTCGATGCCGTCGAGCAGAATGCGGCCCTTCTGGATGTCATAGAACCGATTGATCAGCTGAATGATCGAGCTCTTGCCCGCGCCGGTCGCGCCGACGAAGGCGACGGTTTGCCCCGGTTTGATCGTAAAGGAAACGTCCCGCAGCACCCATTCTTCGCCGTTGTAGGCGAACCAGACGTTTTCGAACCGAATTTCGCCCTTCACCGGCTGCGGCAGCGCGCGCGGAGACGCCGTCTCCGTCATCGCCGGCTCTTCGTCCAGCAGGTCGAAGATGCGCTCCGCGCCGACCATCGCCATCTGCACTTGGCCGTATTTCTCGGCGAGGCTCATAAGCGGATTAAAGAACTGCCGCACGTAGATCGTGAAGGCGAAGACGACGCCGAACTGCAGCGCCCCGTCGAGCACGCGCAGGCCCCCGTACCAGAGCAGCAGCGCGACGGCGAGGTTGCCGACGAAGCCGATCGCCGGCTGGAACACCGAGTTGATGATCGTGCCGCGCATGCCGGCGCGGAAGAAGCCCTCGTTCAGCTCCTCGAACTGCTCCCACTGCCGATGCTCCCGCACGAACATCTGCGTGATGCGCATGCCGGAGAGGTTTTCCGCGAGGAACGAATTGAGCCGCGAGAGAATCGCCCGGCTGACGCGCTGCGCGTCCCGGATGACCGTCTTGTACCAGAACGTGAGGATCGCGAGCGCCGGCAGCACGCACAGCGTCAGCAGCGCCAGCTCCGCGTTCAAATAGAACATGACGCCGACGATGCCGAGCAGGACGAGCACGTCTTTCACGAGCGTCACGAGCACCTGCGTAAACAAGTTATTGAGCGATTCCGTGTCCTGCGTGACGCGCACGACGAGCCGGCCGACCGGGTTGCGGTCGAAGAACGACATCGGCATGCGTCCGATATGCCGGAACAGCTGATCGCGGATCGTGTATAGGATGCGCTGTCCCGTAAACTGAAGCAGATTCATCTGCCAGACGGACAGCAGCGCGGCGCCGACGACCGCGAGCAGGAACAAGCCGCCGAGCCGCCAGATCGCCGGCGCGTCGCCCGCATGGAAGGCGTCGATCTCGGCCGGCGTCAGCGCCCGCGCCGCGACCGCCGTCCCGTCCGGGAGCGCCGCCGTCGCCGTCCCGCCCGGCCCCGGCGTCAGCGTATACCCGCCTTCCGCCTCGGCGGGCAGCCACCACTCGACGAGGTACGCCGTCCCGTCGACCTCCGCGATTTGCGCCTTGGCCAAACCCGCGGCCGCGCCGGTCGCCTCAGGCCCCCCGTCCCAGCCGAGGCGCGCGTACGCCCGCTCCCCCGTATCGCCCGGGAGCGGCGCGAGGCCGCGCGCCTCGAGCTCGGCGCGGGACGGCGCCGCGACCATCGGCTGGCGGTACCCGTTAATATGATCGTCGATCGCGACGCTGATCAGGAACGTGCGGCCGAGATCCGCCGCCACGACGAGGAACGCGAGCAGGATGCACAGCGCGAACGGCTTCCAATACGGCGCCGCGTACCGCAGGAGACGCGCGAGCAGTTGGGCGTCGCCGAACTTGACGACGTCCCTTTCGGTATGAATGTCTCTCATCCGTGCGACGCCCCCTCCCGCGAATCCGTCCGACGCGCTTCGTCGTCGAGCAGCTGTTTATGATACATGTCCGCATAGATGCCGCCGAGCCGCACGAGCCGGTCGTGGTCGCCTTGCTCGACGATGCGGCCGTGGTCGAGCACGATAATTTGATCCGCGCGGCGCACCGAGGAAATGCGGTGGCCGATAATGATCGTCGTCCGCCCCTTCATGACCCGATCGAGGCCGGCGAGAATGCGGTCCTCCGTTTCCGTGTCGACGGCCGACAGGCTGTCGTCGAACACGAGGATCGACGGCTTCTTGATAATCGCGCGCGCGATGCTGACGCGCTGCCGCTGCCCGCCGGAGAGCGACAGCCCCCGCTCCCCGAGCGCGGTGTCGAAGCCGCCGGGGAACTCGATAATGTTGTCGTACACCTGCGCGAGCCGCGCCGCCTCCTCCACCTCGTCCATCGAGTGCGGCTTCGGATCGAAGCTGATGTTGTCCTTGATCGTCGAGGAGAACAAGAAGCCGTCCTGCGGCACGAAGCCGACGTTCTCGCGCAGCGTCGCGAGCGGCACGGTCAGGATGTCGTGTCCGTCGACGTACAGCGTGCCGATCGGCGGATTGTACATGCGCACGAGCAGCGAGACGAGCGTGCTCTTGCCGCTGCCGACCTTGCCGACGATCGCGAGCGAGCTGCCGCGAGGCACGTGCAGCGTAATGTCTCGCAGCGCCGGCCGCTTCGCGCCGGGGTACTTGAACGTCAACCGGCGGAACGTAATTTCGCCGTCGAGCCGTACGATGCCGCGGTTCGTATCCGGCCCGTCGGTCACCTCCGGCGTCGTGTTCAAAATTTCGAGCAGCCGCTTCTCCGACGCGGAGCCCTTCTGCAGCACGTTCATCACCTTGCCAATGTTTTCGATCGGGCCGATGATGAGCGTCAAATACGTGTTGAAGGCGACGAATTCCCCGAGCGTGATCGCTCCGTCGAGCACCATGACCCCGCCGACGATGACCGAGATGAGGAACGAGACGCCGACGATGCCTTGGCTCGCGCCGTTAAACAGCGAGTTCGTCTTTACGAACTCCCGGTTCGTATGGACGGCTCGCGCGTTCGACGCGTCGAACTTCGCGGTCTCGGCCCGCTCCTGCACGAACGCCTTCACGACGCGGATGCCGGCGACGAATTCCTGCACGCGGCTCGTCATGTCGCCGATCGCGTCCTGCACGTCCGACGATTGCCGCATCACCTTCGTATGGAACCGGTACGCCATGAGGCTCAGCAGCGGCAGCGGCAGCAACGTCAGCACCGTCAGCAGCGGCGAGATGCTGAACGCCATCGCGCCGACCGTGACGCCGATCAGCACGATCGCCTCCGACACTTGGTAATACGCGCCCATGGTCACCTCGCGCATTACGCCGACGTCGCTGACGCCGTGCGCCATCAGATCGCCGACGCGCTGATTATTGTAGTACTGCACCGGCAGCCGCTCCCAATGCTTGAACAGATCGCCCCGCACCCGCTTCTCCAGCACCCGCGACAAGCGGAACATCGAGATGCGGCTGACGGAGCGAAACAGCGCGGTGCCGAACGCGACCGCGCCGATGCCGAGCGCGAAGGCGGCGATGCGTCCCGGATCGAGCGCGCCTTCCTCCAGCCGATCCGTGAACCGCCCCATGAGCGCCGGGATCAGCAGCTGCAGCAGCGACGAGACGGTGACCAGCGCGAAACCGATCAAGTACGACCAGCGGTGGCGAACGATGTGCTCGCGGAATATCGTTTTCCTGCCCAAAGATGCCTTCCTCCCCTGTCTAACGTCGTTCCGCTTAGTGTGCCTCGCGGACGCCTTCCGAATTTCGTAAACTCTTCACATATCGTATTTGATATAATGGGCTCAGCCTAGATAGGAAAGTAACTTGAATTGTCAATATTCTAACTTCGGCGTTGAACGAAACCTTGCGGCGGCAAGGGCGGAAGGACGTGGCGTACGTGGATTTCCTGCAATTCAAAGCGCCGCCGCTGCCCCATTATATCGTGGGCGGGGAGCGGACGTATCCGATCGGCAAGACGCATCCGGCGGTCGCGAACCTCGGCATTTTCAAGATGCTGGTGGTCGTTCGGGGGAAGGTCTCGCTCGCGGAGGACGAGAAGGAGTTTCGGGTGACGAAGGGGCACGCGTTCATTGTAAGGCCGGACAAGAGCTACGCGCCGCTCGAGCCGGCGAAGCGGGAGACGCAATATTTTTGGGTGCATTTCCAGACGACGGGGGAGTGGAGCGCGGTGACGGAGGAGGAGGCCGGCCCGGGCGGCGCGCGGCTGTATCCGTACGACGAGGTCATTCCGCGGCAAGAGCTGACGCGCAAGCGCGTGCAGCACTTCACGCTCGTCGTGCCGCAGTTTTGCAAGCTGACGCTCCCGACGAAGACGTACCGGAATATTAAGCGGTTGATCGACCTGAACCGGCATCATAAGCCGTCGCTCATGTGGCAGCAGCAGACGATTTTTCAAGAGGTGCTGCACGATCTGCACGGCGAGCAGCAGTACCGCGCCGCGTCGTCGTCCATCGCGCTCGCCGAGAAAACCGCGCAGCTGCTGCGGGAGCGGTACCGGGAGCCGCTCCATTACCGGGAAATCGGGGAAAGCCTGAATTTTCACCCGACGTACGTCGCGCGCTGCATGCAGCAGGTGTTCGGCGTCACGCCGCTCGAATATTTGAAGCAATATCGCGTCGAGCAGGCGAAGCTGCTGCTGGTCAACACCGACGCGCCGGTCAGCCGCATCGCGGAGGATGTCGGATTTTCGCATATGTCGTATTTTACGCAATGCTTTGCGAAGACGGAGGGCGTGACGCCGAGCGAGTACCGGAAGTCGCATCGGCTGTAACGCGGCCGCGGGCTGGATACCTATTTGTTAAGGACTTTTATATATTTAATAAAATCTTTTCGCTAAATAGGTAAAATCGCTTAACAAGCTTGCTTTCATAGCCGTTTACGCCTTCCCCCGCGCCCGGTCGATCGCGTCGAGCCGCCAATGGTAGTGCTCATCCTCGCGATATAACCGGAAGCCGTTCTTGCGCAGCACGCGGATCGACGCCGCGTTGTCCCGCAGCGTCTCGGCGGTCACCCGTCCGGCGCCGTGCTCGAACGCCCAGGCGACGAGCGCGGCCGCCGCCTCCGTCGCATAGCCTCGTCCCCGGTGCTCCGGTAGAAAGCCGTAGCCGATATCCACCGCGCCGGCGAAGTCGGGATTGCCCTTAAAGCCGGCGTCCCCGACGAGCTCGCCGGTCTCCTTCAGCCGCACGAGCCACACCCCCCACCCCAGCAGCCTCGGATGCTGCCGCAGCGACCGGAGATACGTCTTCACATGATTGCCGATCGGGTAGCCTTCCGCCGCCGCCGCTTCGTATCGCTCCAGCGTGCAAGGCAGCAGCACGAGCCTTTCGGTCTCGACCGGCTGGGCGAACCGGCGAAGATGCCGGCGCGCGGTCGCCGCCCGGATCGCCAGCAGCGCGTGGAAATACAACACCCCGGCCGGAACGCCGACGCTCGCCGCTTGCGCCGCGGTCTCGACGAAGGCGGCTTGTTTGCCGAACATCGCGTAGGCGAGCCCGAGCAACGACGCGAAGCCCGCCCCGGCATAGAGCGCCATGCGAACCGCGTACGAGCGGGCGCGCGACGACTTCTCCTCCTCGCTCGTCAGCGAGGCCGCCAATCCGTCCGCGATAATCGACGCGGCCGCGCCGAGGGTCAAGTATAGCGGCAGCGCGATCAGCCCGGTCCATACCCCCGGCGCCGCCGGACGCCCCAGCCAATGAAATTCTCCGTATAAGACCAGCGGGAGCGCCGCCGCCGCGACGAGTCCCGCGATCCATCGCTCCGTCATCGAGTTCACGGCGCGTCCCTCCCGAGTCGTAAAGCCTCTGTATCAAATGTAACATTACCACCGCGCGTATGGATTGCAAAGTGCCTGAGAGGGGAATACTGGGAGGAAACGATTTTTTAACGACCCCTAAAGGAGCCCGATCGCCATGCAAACCCCTCCCCGCACCCAGATCTCGCTCGAAGAATCGATTCGCCGTCTGTACAACCGCATCGAACGCGAAACGAGCGGCGCCGCGTCGTCCGAAACCCACGTGCTCGCCGTCGACAACAAAATTATCGTCGTCGCCCGGGGCGTGCCCGTGGACAAGTCGCCCGCCTACGAGCAGACGCTCCGTTCGGAATTCGCTTCCGAGCTCGGCTGCCGCGTCGAGTCGCTGCGCACCCGCATCTCGCTCGCCGATGACGAGAAGATGGAAATTTTCGTGCTGAGCCGCCCGCTTTAACTTCCCGGATTCTGCAAAAATGAGGTGGAGCCATGGCGCTCGTCGCATCCCTGCTTTTCGTCCTGCTCACGGCGCTTGCGCTGGCGGCGCTGCCCCGCAAGCTGCCGCTGCGGACGAACATCATTTTATACATGGCGCTCTCGATCGTCATTATCAACAAGTTTACGCTGCTAACCTACTCCTACCGCCTGTATACGGTGAGCGAACACCCCGTGAAGTTTCTCGCGGCCGTGCTGCAACGGGATTTCACGGTCACCCTCGGCATGCTCGTGTTCGCCAACGCGTTCTTTACCGAAACCCGGCTCGCGCGGAGGCTCGGCGCAGCGGCCGGCGTCCTGTTGCTTCTGGTCGCCACCGGCCAAGTGCTGTTGCGCCTGGACGTCTTTCAATACCGCCTATGGAATATCGGTTACGAGGTGTTGACCATAGCGGCGATGATGGCTGTGACGTACGGCTTCGCGAAAGGCGCGCTTGCGCTCGAGCGGAAGGAGGAACGCGCCCATGCCGGATAACGCCGTGCACGACATCGGATTTAACGCCAACGAGTGGTTCGTGCTCGGCATGGTCGCGGTCGGCGCGGCCGCGGTATGGCTCGCGCCGAAGCGCTTTACCGCGATGCAGGCGCTGTTCACCCTCATGTACGGCATCGTCCTCGGCCTCATGTTCGACCATACGATCGCCGTGCCGCCGTTCGACCTGTACGACGTCGGCGATCAGGCGAAGTACCAAGGCTTCGATATATTCTCGTACGTCATGTACGCGCCGTACGGGTACTTCTTCATCTACGGGTATTACTGGCTCCGCGTGCGAGGCTTCGGCGTAATTTTGTACGTCGCCGCTTGGACGGCGGCGGGCGCCTTCATCGAATGGATCGGCGTGCTCGTCGGCGTCTTTCATTACAAGAACGGATACTGGCTCCTCTACTCCGTACCGATCTATGCGTATTTGCAGTGCCTTCATCTGCTGCTTTTCCGCGCCGTCTTCGCGCGGGCGCCCCGCGCGGACCGACCCTGCCGGGAAACCTAACTCCGCATCGCGATCGCGTTGCCGGAGCTGTACCGCCGCAGGCCCGCGTAGAAAAACCAAGTGCCGAACGCGGCAATCCCCGCCGACATGCCGAGCGCGCCGAGCAGGAAGTCCCATTGCACGGCGTCTCGCAGCAAGCCGATCGGCATATACGAGATGAACCCGGCCGGCACGACCGTAAAGATGACGACCCGCCCCCACCCTTTGAAAATGTCCGTCGGGTACGTCGAGAACGACACCACGGCATTGAACATCTGTCCCGTCAGCCCCTCCGCGTTGCCGATCCAGAAGGCGAGCGAGCCGACGATCACCATGAAAAACAAGAAGATGACCGCCGCCACGACGTGCGCGAGCGCGTACTTCGCGAAACCGAGCCACGAACCGTCCCCGAACAGCACATACAAAATAACGGAGAACGCCGCATCCCCGATCGCCGTCACCGACATGCGGCTCGCGAGCACGTTCAGCAGCACCGGCTTCGGCTGGACGAGATACACGTCGAGCTGCCCGTTCGCCGTCAGCCACGCGATCCGGTTCATGTTGCCGAACAGCGTCGCGGCGATGCCGAAGCCGCCCGCGCTGATCGCCCACAGCATCATGACGTCCGGCAGCGACCACCCGTTCACGACTTCGAACCGTTGAAAGAACAAGCTCCAGAAGAAAATCCAGACGGAGTTATTGACTACCATCATCCCGGCCATGAGCAGGAAGCTCATCCGAAACTCCATCGCGCCGGCGAGATTCAGCTTCCAGCACGTCAGCAGGAACGCGAGCGTCCCCCGCAGCCTTCTACCCCCCGTTAACATGGAGCTTCTTCACCCCTCTCCCGTACATCCAAAACACGACCGCCGCAAGCGCCGCCGCCCACGCCCACTGCGCCGCCAACATGCCGAGCAGCTTCGACGCGTCAAAGCTCGTCACCGTCGACGCCGGAAAGTACAGCACCGCTTGGAACGGCAGCCACCGGCATACGTCCTGCAGCCACAGCGGGAACATCTCGAGCGGCATCAGCATGCCGCCGACCGTAAACAGCAGCTTCTTATAAATAAAATCGAGGCCCGTCGTCTCCTCGACCCAGAAGGCGCACAGCGCAATGATCATGCTCATCAGGAAGTTAACCGTCAGCGCGCCGGCCGCCACGAGCGGCAGCGCCAGCCAGCCGTAGCCGAAGTCTGGCGCCCCGAAGACGAGCAGGCCGAGCGCCCCGCCCGCCGCGAGATTGACGGCGAGCCGCAGCAGCGCGTCCGCGTTGTACCACGCGAAATAATAGCCGACGTAATGCATCGGCTTCGTCAGCCGGTACGCGACGTCCCCGCTCTTCACGTCCTGCTCGACGGCCGGCTGCAGCGCCGGCAGCGCCATCGTGACCGCTTCGGAAATAATCAGGTACCACACGAGATCGGCGTACGTATACCCCGCGATCGACGGCTCCCCCTCGCCCGCGTACGTCGCGCCCCACAGCTGCATGAAGATATACAGGATAATTAAGAGGAAAAGGGTTCTCACGAGAAAGTCCGCCACGTAGACGAAGGAGTTCTTCAGCGTGATCCGGGTGACCGCCGGGTATTTCCGCCACGCCAGCGCCGCATTCCTCATCCGGCCGCCCCTCCCTTCCGCTCGTAAATGTGCTTGATGATCTCCTCCATCGGCGGGTCCTCGATCGTCACGTCTCGGATCGGCACTGCGCCGACGATGCGCCCGAGCACCGCCTCGATGCTCGTCGCCGCCGTGTCGACCGACAGCGTCACGAACGGACCGTCCCGCCCCGTCACCGCCGCGCCCGCGCAGGCGAACGGCGCGTCGGCGGCGCCTTCGGCCAGCTCCAGCCGAATCGTCTTGTGCGTCAGCAGCTCCCGCTTCAGCACGGAGACCGGCTGATCGAGGATGACCTGCCCGTGATTGATGACGATCGCCCGCTTGCACAGCTGCTCGATATCCCCCGGGTCGTGCGAGGTGAGGAAGAACGTCGTCCCCTCCTCGCGGTTCAGCTCCCGAATCAGCTCGCGGATATGCTGCTTGACGACGACGTCGAGGCCGATCGTCGGCTCGTCGAGGAAGACGATCTCCGGCCGATGCAGCAGCGCGGCCGCCAGCTCGCACCGCATCCGCTCGCCGAGCGACAGCTTGCGCACCGGCGTCTGCAAGTACGGCTCCAGACGGAACCGCTCGATCAGCAGGTCGCGCCGCTGCGCATAGTCGCGCTTGCCGAGCTCGTAGATGCGCCGCATCAGCTCGAACGTATCCGTCGGCGGCAGGTGATACCACAGCTGCGACTTCTGCCCGAACACGCTGCCGATCCGGAACGACAGCGCATGCCGGTCCTGCCACGGCGTCAATCCGAGCACGCGCGCTCGGCCGCCGCTCGGATGCAGGATGCCGGTCAGCATCTTGATCGTCGTCGACTTGCCCGCCCCGTTCGGCCCGAGGAACGCGAGCGTCTCCCCGCGCTCCGCCGCGAACGAGATCGGCTCGACCGCCGTCTTCGCCGCGTACTCCGGCCGGAACAGTCCCTTCACGCCCGCCGCGAACCCTTCCCCCTTCCGCTTCGTGCGGAACGTCTTCGTCAACCCCTCCACTTCGATTGCCTTCATGCCCGTCTCCCCGCTCTCCTCTGTCTCTTTCCCCCGGTAAAGCAAAAAAGACCTATCGGCTCGTTCGCCCGGGGGCGGAACTTGCCGAAGGTCTTTTATCCCTTACGGTGTAGCCTGCTGATCGCACGCCGGCTTCGCTCGGTTCCTCCGCGGCGTCTTGCTCGACGCCCCGGCGACTCCCTAGAAACCCTTCCGTTTGATGTTAGATACTACCATGCAGGCGAGCCGGTTGGCAACTCTTATTTTCCCATTATTCGCCTTTCAGCGATTGGATCAGCTCGTAGAGCACTGCGCCCATGCCGTCGCCTGCGTCCTGCGGGTAGCTGGAATGGATGACCACCGCCGTGCCGTCGACGTCGAACGCGTTGAAGCCGTAGAGGTAGTTCCCCTTCTGGAAGCCCTGCACCTTGCCCGGATAGCCGTTCAGATCGATGCCGATATCCGCCAGCTCGGCGGCCTCGTACCCGTCCGCGTAGCGCTTCTGCGCTTCGGCGACCGCCTCGTCCAAGGAGACGCCCGCAAGCGCTTCGACGGCGATCGTCGCAACGTCGTCGCCCATCTGCGACTTATATACGACTTGCCCGTTCTCGACGGCCGGCGCGCCCATGACGCTGCGCAGCACGTACCGAATGCCGAAAGGCGTCAATGTATATTCGGTTACCTTCACCTTCTCGCTCATGCCTTCGATCGACGTTTCGATCTCGACCTCCGCGCCGGTTTCGACGCCTAACTCCTCCGCAGGCTCCTCGGCCGGCTGCTCGGCCGGCGGGGTCGTCTCCGTCGGCGACTCCTGCGCCGGCGGCTCCGCGGCGCCCTGTCCGCCGTTCCCTTGCTCGCTCGCCGCGCCGCAGCCGCTTACCGCCACAGCCAATACCGCCAGGATGGTCAACCATTTCATTTTCATCGTCATCGTCTTCTCCCTCCAGTCTCTTTCTGTACCTCCTAACGCCCTGCGCCGCCGGAAGGTTGCACCCGCTGCATGCCCGCATACAAAAAAAAACCTTGGTTTCGCAAACCTGCTAGGTTTGTTGTGTCCAAGGGGTTGTTCGGCTATGCGTATCCTTCTTGTTTAAGATCCTGCCGTGCGCGCCGCCGCCCGGCGAGCGATCGCGGCGAACGCCAACGTCACGGCGACCGAGCCGAGGGCCGTCGCCCCGCCGAGCCAGAAGCCCGCTTGCAAGCCCCCAAGCCCGTTGATCCACCCGGCGGCGAACGGCCCGGCGAACATGCCCGCCGCGTAAGCGGCTTGGTAGAAGCCCATCGCGGTCGCCTGCTTTTCCGCCGCGACGCCTTGAATCGCCAGCGCCAGAAGCAGCGGAAAATGAAGCCCCTGCGCAAGCCCGTTCAGCGCTTGGGTCGCGTACAACGCCGGCAGCGTCTCGGCGAACGGAATGGCCAGCGTGCACGCGCCGCTGACGGCGAAGCCGGCCGCGATCGTCGGCCAGACGCCGAACCGCGGGGCGACCCACCGCCCGCTGTACAGCTGCGCGAACGCATGCGGCACCATGAAGGCGAAGCTGAGCAGGCTGAGCTCCCATCGGGACGCCCCGAGCTCGGCGGTCGCGTACGACGGGGTAAAGCCGAACATCGTAATGAACAGGACGCTATGCGCCAAGATCGACAGGATCGATACGCGAAGGAGCGGCGCGCTGCGCACGACGTCGCCGATGTCGGCAAGCCGCATCGGATTTCTAGCGACCCCGTCCGACGGCTCTTTAATAAAGAAGGCGGCCGCGAGGCCGATCGCGCCGGCGAGCGCCCCGGCGAGGAACGTCGCCCGGGCGCCGTACGCCTCCGCGAGCCAGCCGCTCAGGCCCATGCCGACGAGCTGGCCGGCGACGATCAGAAAGCTGATGGCGCTCATCGCCCGCTGCAGTTCGCTGCGAGCGTAATAAGCCGCGTAGAGCACCGTGAACGCGACCCACGTCGAGGCGCATACGCCGAACATCGCCCGCGCGGCGAACGCCCAGCCGGGATGCGACCCGGCGGCGAACAGCAGGCACGACAAGGCGCCGGTCAACAAGCCCAGCGCGATGAAGGGGCGCCGACGCCGCACCCGGTCCGAGAAGATGCCGATCGGCAAGCGCAGCACGATCTGCACGAAGCCGTAGGCGCCGATAATGATGCCGGCCGTCGCCGCGCCGACCTTCAGCTCCTCCAGCAGATACGGCGACAAAATCGGGACGTGGGTGTACAAAGAAGTCCAATACAAAAGCGTGACGACCGCGAAGATGACATGATGCCTTCGATCGGTCGGGATGGACGGTCGATCCATACGTGCAACTGCTCCTCCCGTCGGCAGGTCGCCGATTCCGAACGGACGGAAGCGCCGCATCCGGAAATGGATGCGGCGCCTCGCGTCGCTGTTCTCCCAGTTTACCCTTCCGGCTTCGCCTTCTGCAAGCGCAAAGCGTTCAAGACGACCGATACGGAGCTGAGCGCCATCGCCGCGCCCGCGACCCACGGCGCGAGCAGCCCGACCGCGGCGATCGGAATGCCGAGCGCGTTGTAGGCGAGCGCCCAGAACAAATTTTGGCGAATATTTCGCATCGTGCGGCGGCTCAGCTCGATAGCGTCGGCGATGCCCGCGAGATCGCCCCGCATCAGCGTGACGTCCGCCGCCTCGATCGCGACGTCCGCCCCCGTGCCGACGGCCATGCCGATATCGGCGACCGCCAGCGCCGGGGCGTCGTTCATGCCGTCTCCGACCATGCCGACCTTCCGCCCCTCCGCTTGAAGCCGCCGAATCTCGGCCGCCTTCCCTTCCGGCCGCGTCTCCGCGAAGACGCGTTCGATGCCGACCTGCGCGGCGATCGCCCTCGCGGCGCGCTCGTTGTCGCCGGTCATCATGACGACCTCGAGCCCCATCGCCCGAAGCCGGGCGATGGCCGCCTTCGACGTCGGTTTCACGGCGTCCGCTACCGCGAGCAGCCCCGCGTACCGGCCGTCCACGGCGGCGAGCATGACCGTCTTGCCGGCCTCCTCGAGGCGCCGCACCGCGTCGTACGCCCGCCGTGCGTCGATGCCCTCCGCTTCCAGCAGCCGCTTCGTGCCGACGAGCACGCGGCGGCCCTCCACGACGGCGGCGACGCCGGCGCCCGGGATCGCCTCGAACGAGCTCGCTTTCGGCAGCGTCGCGCCCGCCGTCTTCGCCCCGGCGACGATCGACTTCGCGATCGGATGCTCGGACCCGCTCTCCGCCGCCCCGACGAGCCGGAGGAAGACGCGCGGATCGAGCTCGCTCCGCACGTCGGTCAGCTCCGGCTTCCCCTTCGTCACCGTGCCCGTCTTATCGAGCACGATCGTATCCAGCCGGTGCGTCGCTTCCAGATGCTCCCCGCCCTTGAACAGGACGCCGAGCTCGGCCGCCCGTCCCGAGCCGGCCATAATCGAAGTGGGGGTCGCAAGACCGAGCGCGCACGGGCAGGCGATGACGAGGATCGCGATCGACGCGTTGAGCGCGGCCGCCGCGTCGCCCGGCGCGAAGACGAAATACCAGGCCGCGAATGCGACGGCCGCGGCCGCGGCGACGATCGGGACGAACACGCCCGAGATGCGGTCGGCGACCCGTTGAATCGGCGCTTTAGAGCCTTGGGCTTCCTCCACGATGTTGACGATGTGCGCGAGCGCCGTATCTTTGCCGACTTTGGTCGCACGCACGCGCAGCAAGCCGTTCTTGTTCATCGTCGCCCCGACGACCAGATCGCCGGGACGCTTTTCGACCGGCAAGCTCTCCCCCGTCAGCATCGACTCGTCGACAGCGGACGCGCCCTCGATCACGACGCCGTCGACCGGAATTTTCGCTCCCGGCCGAACGATCGCGACGTCGCCGACGACGACCTCCTCGACGGGAAGAAGCCGCTCTTCGCCGCCTCTTACGACGAGGGCCGTCTTCGCCTGCAGTCCCAGCAACGACCGGATCGCCGCCGACGTCCGGCCCTTCGCCTGCGCTTCAAGCAGCTTCCCGAGCACGACGAGCGTAAGGAGCGCCGCGCTCGTCTCGTAGTATAGCGCGGGACCGTGGCGCGCGATGGCGCCTTCCGCGTACCAGACGACCGTGAGATACAAGCTGTAGAAATAAGCGGCCGACGTTCCGAGCGCGACCAGCACGTCCATATTGGCCGAGCCGTTGCGAAGCGCCTTATAAGCGCCTACATAGAAAGCGCCGCCGACGAGAAATTGAACGGGAGTCGCCAACAGCAGCTGGAACCATGGCTGCATAAACAAAGACGGCACCCACATCCACGACGTGAACGAGAAGTGCCCGGCCATCGCCCATAGCAGAGGCAAAGAAAGGGCGGCCGACGCCGCCAGCTTGACGCGCTGCCGGCGCAGCTCCTCCGTCCGGCGCGCTTGCGCGTCTCCCGCCTCCTCGACGGGCGACGCGCCGTAGCCGAGCTTCTCGACGCGCGATCGCATTGCCTCGACCGATACCTCTCCCGGCGCGTACGAGACGCGCGCGGTTTCCGTCGCGAGGTTGACGGCGGCCGACCGTACGCCGGGCAGCTTGCCGAGCCCCTTCTCGATGCGGCTCGCGCACGCCGCGCACGTCATGCCCGTAACTTGCAGCGTCGCCTGCCGCAGCGCGCTTTCCTCCATGGCTTGCATCCGCGTTCCCCGCCCTTCCGTTCGCCAACCCCGACCCCGACTCCCGCGATTAACTTACGACGTCGTAGCCTTGCTCCTCGATCGTTTCCTTCAACGCCTCGACCGTCATTTTGCCCTCTTCGAATTGCACCGTCACCTTGCCGGCCGCGAGGTCGACCTTGCCGACGGCACCGATCTCCTTCAGCGCGCTTTCGATCGAGTGTACGCAATGGTTGCAGCTCATTCCCTGCACTTGGAACGTTACGTTAGACATCGAACATATCCCCTTTCGATTGGTTGGTTTGCTTGTTTCGCTTATTAATAATATACCCCCGTACCCTATACAAAGTCAATATGCCGTATTACTTCATCAGCTTATTGACCGTCACCAGCAGTTCGTCGATCGCTTCCGTGTCCCCTTCTTGGATGCGTTCGATCACGCAGCTCTTCATGTGGTGCTCCAGCAGCAGCTTGCCTACGCCGTTGAGCGCCGACTGAATCGAAGCGATCTGGTTCAGCACGTCGTCGCAATACGTATCCCGTTCGATCAGGCCGCGCACGCCGCGCACTTGTCCCTCGATCCGGTTCAGCCGGCTGATTAAGTTCGCCTTCACTTTATCGGAATGGTGGCTCTTGCGTTCATGGCCGTGAACATGCTCTTTATGATTATGCTCCATGGGACATCCTCCTTTTCCCTCTATTATACGATAGCCCCATACCCTATATCCATAAAAAAAGAAAAAAGACTCTCCGCGGGGAAAGTCTTCTTCCTCTTGCGCCTCGAACGCTTTAATACAAGAAGAACGGCAGCGCGAACAGGAGCGCGATCGCCGCCGCGTCCAACGCGTACGCGCCCGGATAATACGGCCCGTACGGGTACGGACCGAGCGCCTTCGCCTTCGCGCGCAGCGTCCGCTTCGCCTTCGTCACGTTCACGGCCATCTTGCCCGGTCCCTTCACGGCGCGATGCAAGTAAATCCGCCCGTCCTGCGTCCCGGCCAAGACGCCGTAGACGTGCGTTCCGTCCCGCAGCACGGCGCATACCGGCATCCCCACATATTCATGGCACGATTCGACGCGAATCCGTTTCAGCTCATGCAAGGTCATGGCAGCCCCTCCCTTCTCGGTTTCCCTCAGCATATGCGGAGCGGAAGGCCGCCGATTGTACGAACGCACATGCATCGGGGCGGGCGAGCCCTTTTCCTAGAGAAGTCGAACCAACCCGGTTTGTGTCGAATTTTACTGTAAAAATGTGCTAATTTAGTGTAAGCTATCTCATAGATAGAAAGCTTCCCTTAGGAGGACGGCTATGCTTGCTCGGCATTTCACATTATACTTTCTTCTCTTCGTCATCGCTCTGCTGCTCGCGAACGATTCGGCGAATTATTTCGCGACGAAGCGCGAGCTTCACGCCTCGCTTGAGACGCAAATGCGCGAGATCGCCGCACAAATCAAAATCAGCGTCGACCGCTCCCAACAGGCGTATCACTACGTCGATTCGCTCATGGCCGCGAATTTGCGCACGGCCGCCGTCGCCGCGAAGTATGCGCTGCCGCCTTCCTACCAAGACGTCGACAACGCCGAGCTTCGGGCGCTGGCCGAAGAGCTCGAAATTAGTTACCTGACGCTGTTCGCCGAGCGGCCGGACGACGTCGTCAGCGTTCGCTCCTCCGATCCGCGGGAATTGAACCTCAGCACGAAGACGTGGGAAAACTACTACGATGCGTTCCGGCAATTGTTCGAGAAACGAAACGTGGAAGGGCTTACGTACGGGCAAAGCCTCACGAATTACTGGGCCGGCGAAATCGCGCCCTCCGCCGCCATCCTGGACGATCCAAAAAATAAATTCGGGTATTTCTTCGACGGAAGCACCGACTACCTCATCAACCCGATCATGAGCACCGAATATATCGAGCAGCTGGAGCGATATACCGGCGTCGAAACGATTTTGAAGGACACCGTCGAGCAGCACGAGCAGCTGCTTGAGGTTACGCTTTTCAATCCCCGCACGTTTTCGATCCCCGACGAGGAGCTGGTGAACGTCCGGGACGGGGTGGAAATCGCTCGGTACGACGACCGGAAAATATTGTTCGGCTCGTACGAATACCGCTCCCCGAACGATGCGGCTCATATCTCGGAAGCGTTCGAAAGCGGGGAGACGCTGCAGCGGATCGAACGCATCGACGACCGGCAAGTATACCGCACGTACGTCCCTGTTTACGACGAGCTGTTCGGTCAGCCGTACGTCATCGGCATTACGACCGATTACGCCTTCATTCAGGCGAAGCTTCATACGCAGCTGTTGAATTTGGCGCTCGTCACCGGCGTCGCGCTGCTCGCGAGCGTGGCGCTGCTCGGCCTCTTCTACCGTTACGTGAGGCGCGCTCGCGACGAGGTCGCCCAATCGGTGCAGGACGATTACAACGAAGAGGTGCAATCGCTGTTCGTCGCGGTGCGCGGCGAGCGGCACGACTTTGTCAACCATCTGAACACGCTGAAGGCGATGGCCGACACGAAGCGGTACGAGCAGCTGGAACGGTACGTGAAGGAGCTCGTCGACGAGACGATCGCGATGAACGACATCGTCAGCATCGGCCACCCGGCCGTGGCGGCCATCATCCAATCGAAGGCTGCCGTCGCGCTTCGGCAGCGCATCGAATTCAGCTACCGCTTCGAGGGTATGCCGGGCATCGCCGCCATACAAGGCGTGAAATCGGTGGACCTCGTGAAAATTTTGGCGAATCTGATCGACAATGCGTTCGAGGAGGTTATGGAGCTGGAGCCAGAGGATCGCGTCGTGTCCGTCGAGGGCTGGCTCGAGCCGGAGCGCGCGGAAATCGTGTTTTCGGTGTCCAACGCGCTTCGGAACGACTTGTCGGAGGCGGAGCTGCAGCGCATGTTTCAGCCGACGTACACGACGAAGAAGACGGGCGGCCACTCCGGCCTCGGCTTATCGATCGTGCGCGAGAAGGTGCGACAGTACCGCGGCAGCGTGACGGCGCGCACGCCGGAGCCCCGGCGCATCGAGTTCGTCGTGTCCGTGCCGCTCGGCGCGTAAGGGCGCCGCGGTCGCTCGATAAGCGGAGTTTCTCCGACTATCGCGATCCCCGGACGCCGCGGTCGCCCGATAAGCGGAGAAACTCCGACTATCGCACTCCCCGGGCGCCGCGGACGCCCGATAAGCGGAGAAACTCCGACTATCGCGCTCCCCGGACGCCGCAGACGCTCGATAAGCGGAGAAAATCCGACTAAAGCGCTCCCAGGACGGCGCGGACGCAAGATAAGCGGAGTTTCTCCGACTATCGCGTTCCCCGGTCGCCGCAGACGCCCGATAAGCGGAGAAACTCCGACTAAAGCGCTCCCAGGACGGCGCGGACGCAAGATAAGCGGAGTTTCTCCGACTATCGCGATCCCCGGCCACCGCTGACGCCCGATAAGCGGAGAAACTCCGAGTATCGCGCTCCCCGCTCCCGCCGCACGGCAAAGAGGCCGCCCCCGAGCCATGACCGTTCGTCATGGTCCCGGAGGCGGCCTCTTCGCCGTCCCGCGCGTCCGCCGCTTACCAATCGCTCTGCCGACCGCGGCGGAGCACCATGGCAAGGAACGCCAGCGTCAGCCCTTGCCCCCAGCCTTGGATGCGCTTCGCGGGCACATCCTTGTACCCCTGCGCGTCGTCCATCACCGCCGTGCCCGCGGATACGCCGAGCACCGTGCCGTTATCGGCGATGCGCGACAGCACCCCGTCGAGCGCCCGCTGCGTCTGGCGGTTGTACAGGTTGCCGCGCGAGAGGAGCCCCGCCGCGATGCCGGCCGAGCCGGACGTCTCCGTATACGACGTCGGGTCCGTCAGCACCGTATGCCATAAGCCGTCCGCCGACTGCAGACGCGCCAGCGCGCTCAGCTGGTCCCGCAAGGAGCAGTCGATGATCATATACGACGGATGCTGCACCCGCACGAGCTCCAGCGCCCGCGCCATCGTATACGACGCCCACGAATTGCCGCGCGCCCAGAAGATGCCGGACATATGGTTCTTCGCGACGTTGTCCCAGCCGTGATAATACAGGTTCGTCGTCGCGTCCTGCAGCAGCTCTTCATGGCCGTGGTACTGCCGCAGCCCGTCGGCGAAATAATCGTCGCGGCCGAGCAAGTCGCCCATCCGCAGCAAGAAGTAGCCCGCCATCATCATCGTGTCCACCCACGCCTGCTCGGGAAACACGTCCTTGACCGAGTTCACCGTATGCTGGAAAATGCCGTCCCCGAACCGCGGCGCCTCGTGCGTCAAATATTCCGCCATCGCCGAGGCGATGTCCAAATACTTCTGCTCCTCCGTAAACTGATACAACGAGATCAGCGCATGACCGACCGACACCGCGTTCACCGACAGCTTCGGCAGCCCGTCCTCGAGCTGCTCGTCGACCCACGCGCGCAGCCGCTCCATGTACGACGAGTCGCCCGTCGCTTCGTACGCCTCGCAGACGCCGTGGAACGCGACGCCCGCCGGCCAATCCCAGTTGAAATCCATGCCGAACGTGCGGTCGACGACCCGGTCGACGACCTCACGCAGGCGCGCTTCGTCAAAAACCAACGGCGGCATATCGTTTTCAGCCTCCTCCATAAGATTAACCCTTCAGCCCCGTCGTGCTGATGCCTTCCACGATGTACTTCTGGAACGTGAAAAACACGATCAGCACCGGCGCCAGGCTGACGACCGACATCGCGAACATCGCGCCCCAGTTCGACATCGTCTCCGCGTCGAGGAACAGCTTGAGCGCCATCGACACCGGATACATCGACGGTTTGTTCAAGTACAGCACCGGCCCGAGCAAATCCTCCCACCGCCAGTAGAACGAGAAGATTGCCGCGGTCGCCATCGCGGGCACGATGAGCGGCAGAATGATCCGGAAAAACAAGCCGAACTTGCCGCAGCCGTCGATCGTCGCCGCCTCGTCCAGCTCGTGCGGCACCGTGCGGATGAACTGCACGAGCAGGAAGATGAAGAACGGAATGCCGAAATATTGCGGCACGACGATCGGCTTGAACGAGTTGATCCAGCCGAGCTCCGCGAACACGATATATTGCGGGATGATGACGACCTCGAACGGCAGCATCAGCGTCAGCATCATGAGCGTGAACCAGAGCGACTTGCCGAAGAAATTCGTCCGCGCGAAGCCGAAGGCGATGAGCGCCGAAGAAAACACCGCCCCGATCGTCGACAGCGCGACGATGATCAAGGAGTTCTTAATAAACGTGCCGAACGTGTGCCCGCCGACGCCTTTCCAGCCGATGAAGTAGTTTTCGACCGTGAACGGCTTCGGAACGAGGCTGCCGGCCGTCACGAAGATGTCGGCGCTCAGCTTGAACGAGCTGACCGTCAGCCAGACGACCGGGTACAGCATGAGTACGGCGAAGGCGGAAACGAGGACGTGGAACGTCGTTTTTTTGATCGTTTTCGAGCTGGCAAGCATCCTAGTTTCCTCCCTTCGACTCGTAATGCACCCAGAACTTCGACGACTTGAACAAGAGGAACGTCAGCACGCCGACGACGAGCAGCATCATCCACGCCATCGCGGAGCCGTAGCCCATGTTGAAGAAAACGAACGCTTGGCGAAACAAGTACAGCGAGTACAGCAGCGTGCCGTCAAGCGGGCCGCCCTCGCCTTTCGTGATAATGTACGCCGGGATGAAGCTCATGAACGCCGCGATCGTCTGCATGACCGCGTTGAACAGGATGACCGGGCTCAGCATCGGCAGCGTAATGTGGAAAAATTTGCGCGCGCCCGTCGCGCCGTCGACGCCGGCCGCCTCGTAGTATTCCGTCGGAATGTTCTTCAAGCCCGCGAGGAAGATGAGCATCGAAGAGCCGAACTGCCACACCGATAGGAAAATGAGCATCCACAGCGCCGCCGACGGATTGCCGAACCAGCGGATCGCGTCGAGGCCGACCGCCATGAGCGCCAGGTTGACGATGCCCTCGTCGCCGAACAGGTTGCGCCACATGATCGACACCGCGACGCTGCCGCCGATGATCGACGGCAAGTAAAACATCGTGCGGTACAGCCCGATCGCTCGCGACGCGCGGTTTAGGATCATCGCGATGAACAGCGCGAAGGCGAGCCGCAGCGGCACGCCGGCGAAAACATAGGAGAACGTGACTTCTACGGACTTCCAATATTTCCGGTCTCCCGCGAACATCTCCGTAAAGTTGTCCCAGCCGATCCAGCGCGGCGGATTGAACATATTGTACTCGGTGAACGACAGGTACAAGGAAGCCGCGATCGGGAACAACGTAAAGCCGAGGAAGCCGATAATGAACGGGCTGATAAAGACGTAGCCGGTCAAATGTTGTTTTAACGCTTTCTGCACGGTTCCATCCCTCCGATCCTGAAACTTACGGCAGCCGATCCGAGACCGGCTGCCGCCCGCGCGCCTGCGATTTATTTTTTGTTTTTCGCGAGAATGTCGTTCGCTTCCGCGCGGAATTCCTTCGCCGCGTCCTCCGCCGAAATTTGGCCGAACTTCATCATCTCGTCGTACGTCTTGAACGCCGCCATCACTTCCGCCGCGCCGAGCGGGTCCGGCGGGTCGCCCGCCGAGCTGTTGCTCTCCGCCCAAGCGACGAAGTCGAATACCTTCGCTTGCTCGGGGCTCAGGGACGGCTTCAGCTCTTCCTTCACCACGGACGACACCGGCACGCCGCGGTCGCCGAGAATGAGCTTGTTGGCTTCGACGTCGTTCACGAAGAAGCTGATAAATTTCGCCGCCTCTTCCTTCTGCTTCGAATTTTTCGAAATCGAGAAAAACATGCTCGGCTTCAGGAACAAACCTTTATTCGCTTCCGGACCCGGGAGCGGGTGCATGGCGAGCTCGCGGCCGGCCACCTGCTGGATGCCGATGTATTGATTCGTCCATTGCCATACGCTGACCGCTTGCTTTTTCACCATCAGATCGTCTTCCACGCCTTTGATTTGCGCCGTAACGTCCGGCTTCGGCGTCGCCTTCGCGTCGGACAGCCGCTTCGTCAGCCCGAAATACTCGACGAACAACGCGTCGTCCTCGTAGCCGAGCGACGTGCCGTCGGCGCTGTACAGCGTCTCGCCCTTCGTGCGGAGGAAGTAATTAAAGAACACTTCCGGCTTCAGGCCCGTGTCGAAATACAATCCGGCTTGCGCCGCCTGCAGCGCGAGCTTCTCGTAATCGGCCCACGTCCACCCGTCCGGCAGCTTGTCGAGTCCGGTCGCCTGCTTTAGCAGCCCCGGGTCGTAATGCACCTGCAGCGTGTTGACGCCGAGGTTGAAGCCGAACACCTGGCCGCCGATCGCGCCGCCTTGGATCGCGTTGTCGCTGATGTTCGCCGTATCGATCTGCGCGCCGAGGTACGGCGTCAAATCCTCCAGCTGGCCGTTGCCGCCGTATTGCGTCAAGTACGACAGGTCCATCTGGATAATGTCCGGCAGTTCGTTCGCCGCCGCCTGCGGCGCGAGCTTCTTCCAGTAATCGTCCCAATTCGCGTATTCCGGCTCGATCGTCACATGCGGATTGGCTTTCTCGTACAGCTCGATGACCTTCAGCGTGTAATCGTGGCGCGGCTGGCCGCCCCACCACGCCATGCGCAGCGTGACCGGCTCGACGCTCTTCGCCGCGCCGCCGCTTTCCGTCTTGGGCGCCGCCGCATCGCCGGAAGCGGCCGCGCCGCCGTTCGTCTGCTCCGAGCCCGCGCCGCCGCCGGCGCAGGCGGAAAGCGAGAACGCCGTAACGAGCGCAAGCAACGTAAGGATCGTCTTTTTCATAGGAACCTCCCCGAGAATCTGTATACTTGTAACTGCTTACATTTGCAATTATAGCGGCGCGCCCGATAGCCGATAAGGAACAAAACCGAGCGTCTTGGGTAAAAAACCGAGGCGCCGCAAATTACGGCGCCTTCTTGAACTCCGTCGGCGTGAAGCCGGTATATTTTTTGAACACCTTGGCGAAATATTGCGGGTTGTCGCCGAAGCCGAGCCGCTCCGCGAGCTCGAACACCTTCACGTCGTCCGACGCTTGGATCCACTCGATCGCGCGCTCCATGCGCTTCTTCATCAAGTAGTTGGAAAACTTCTCGCCGGTCTCTTTCTTGAAAAGCTTGCCGACGTAGTCGGGATTCATGAACAGCAGCTCCCCCGCGACGCCGCTCAGCGTCAGCGCCGGATCGCCGAGCCGCGCATCGATAATGTCCAGCAGCTTGCGCACGATGGACGAATGCTTCCGCGTATTCGCCTCGTAATTGCGCTGCGCGATCGCGCGCACCGTCGACTCGGCCGTGTCCTTCAGCGCCTGCAGCGTCATGCCGGCGCCGAGCGCGGCGAGCCGTTCCAGATGCTCGCCGAGGCGGGCGGCGTCCTGCCGGACCGCGGCCAGAAACAGCGTAATCGCGTACGACTTCGCGAGCTCCGCGTCGAGCCGCAGCGCGGTCAGCCGGTCGAAGAAGTCCCCGAGGAACGCCGCCGCGTCCTCGACCCGGCCGGACTTGATAAGCAGCGCCAGCCGTTCCTCGTCCAGCTCGACGATGTCGCCGCGCCGCGGCGTCTCCCGGGCTTCGTCCGCCCCCGCCGCGATGTCCCGCTTCGTGATGAGGCTTCCTTCCCCGAGGTAAAACCGATGATCGAGGCACTCGAGCGTCTCCCGGTACATCGCGCGCGCGTCGGCGAGCGCCCCCGGCTCGCTCAGCGCGATCGTCGCGTCCATCCGGTAGAAACGTCCGAAGATCGACTTGATCGTCTCGATATCGCTCGCAAGCATATCCGTCGCCGTCCCTTCCCGCACGAGCAGCAGCACCCGCTCCCCGATCGTCGTCCCGAGCAGCAGCGTCCCGCGGCCGAGCACGTCTTCGGCGATATTTCTCAGCGCGAACAGATGCTCGAACTCGCACGGTCCCTCGGGCTGGAACAACGCGAGTCGCACCCGCTCCCGCTCGATGCCGTCTTCGAACAAGCCGCGGTACCGGTCCCAGTCGTTCCGGCCGTATGCCTTGTTCATGACGAATTCCTTCAGCAGCTGCTCCTTCGCGTGCGGCAGCATCTTCTTGTATTCCGTCTCCATTCGGGCGACGAACTGCTCTTTGTTCCGCCGCAGCTCCAGCTCGGCGACGACTTCGGCGAGCGCCCGGCCGATCGTCTCTTCTCCGCTCGGCTTCAGCAGGTAATGCTTCACCCCGTACTGCATGGCGCCGCGCGCGTATTCGAATTCCCCGAAGCCGGACAGCACGATGAACGGCAAGTCGAGCTCTTGCTCCCGCGCTTTGGCGATCAGCTCGATGCCGTCGAGCCCGGGCATGCGGATGTCGGTGATGACGATATCCGGGCGATGCTCCAACAGAAATTCCAGCGCTTCGACGCCGTTGCGGGCCGTTCCGGCCAGCGCGCAGCCGTAAGTTTCCCATTTCATGACGCGGGAGATGCCTTCGATGATCATTCGCTCGTCGTCGACCAATAAGACGTTATACATGCCCGTTCTCCTCCTGTCGTTCGCCCGGCAGCGTCACGGTCGCCTTCGTGCCCGCGCCCGGCTCGCTCTCGAGCGCCACGCCGTACTCCTCGCCGAACATGAGCCGAATGCGCTCGTCGATATTGCGCAGCCCGATGCCGGAGCCGCGCGTCGGAAGCGTGCCGTCCCGCCATTGCTCGAGCGCCTGCCGGGTCATGCCGGGGCCGTCGTCCTCGACGGTCAGCACGAGGCGCCCTTCGACAAGCGCCGCGCGAATGCGGATGCGGCACGGCTCGATCATCCGCTCGACCCCGTAATGGATCGCGTTCTCGACGATCGGCTGCAGCGTCATCTTCGGCACGATGCGGTTCTCCAGCTCCGGCGGCACCTCTGCGGCGAAGTCGAGCCGCTCTTCGTACCGCACTCGCTGAATCGCGATGTAATGCCCGACCATCGCCAGCTCCTCCCGCAGCGGAATGAGCGGACGTTTATGGCTGATCGCGCTCCGCAGCAAGAAGCCGAGCGACTCGACCATCGTGGAGATGTCCCGCTGCCCGTTCAGCTTCGCGTTCCAGTTGATCGATTCAAGCGTGTTATACAGAAAATGCGGATTGATTTGCGACTGCAGCGCTTTGAATTCCGACTCCTTGATCGCCAGCTGCTTTTTGAAATTTTCGTTGATCAGCTCGTTGATGCGGTCCAGCATGATCCGGAAGTTGCGATGCATCTGGCCGGTCTCGTCCATCGGATACGACCGTTCGCCTGCTTCTTCCTCGTAGGCGAAGTTACCCTTCTGCACGTTCTTCATCTTGGCGTTCAGGCTCTCGATCGGTCCCGTCACGCCCTTGGCGAAGCGAACGCCGACGGCGACCGCGAGCAGAAACAGCGCAGCGAACAAGACGACGACGAGCTGCTTGACGGCGAGCGTCGTCTGGAACAACCGCTCGTACGGCATTAAGACGACGTACGTCCACGGTACATAGTTGGACTTGGCGTAGGCCATGAAGTACCGCCCGCCGTCCAGCTCCACGATGTCGTACCCGCTCCGCGACGCAAGCGTCGCCGCGCGAAGCGGCGCGTAGCGCCCTTCCTCGAACGCCGCCCCCTGGGGGAGCAGTTCTCCGGCTTCGCCGAAGATGAGAAAGTCCGCTCCCTCCGCGTCCAGCCCCCGGGCGTAATCGGCGATGACGTTTTCGAGGTCGATGCGCACCGCGAGGAGCCCGATGCGGTCGAGCTCCAGATTCCGGTACGAACGTACCTCCCGCGCCGCCGCCAGCGCCCGGTCCTCCATGTCCGGATAAATCCAGCGATTGCCGCCCGACCGCTCGACGGCGAGCGCCTCGATCGCGGCGCGGCGCTTCTCGCTCGTGGCGATCGTCTGATTGCCGGTCCGGTATTCCATGCCGTTGACGTCGTGCAGCTGCATCGACAGCACGTACTTCTCGAAGCCGCCGAGCTCGAGCATCCGGTCTCGCAAATTGCCCGCGATTAAAAATTGATCGTAATTCGTGCTCTCTTCCTTGATTTCCAGCAAGTATTGCTGGATGAACGGATCCGTCGCGAGGCGAAACGAAAGCCGCTCCAGCTTGCGGAGCTCGTTCTCCACCCCGAAGGACGACACGTTCAGCGCCTGGGACGCCTGGGCGTAGATCTCCCGGTCGTACACATCGAAGACGTACCGAAAGACGGCCATCGCGCTGACGGAGACGAGCAGCATGACGCTCGCGATCAGCAGAAACATCTTATATTTAATGCGCAGCGACCCGTAAAGCGCTTTCATTTTTTCGACGGCGTTCATTCGCTCCCCACCTCTGTGATTTCACAGTATAGCGGGTAAGCGCGGTTTCGTAAACTTGCCGACCCGGTCCGGCGGGGAGGGGAAATCAGGAAGGCGGCGGGGCCGCGGCCGCCTTCTCGACCTTCCGTCTCATGGCGAGGCGCAGCGCGAGCAGCGTCGTCGGCAGTCCGAACGCGATCGGCAGCGCAAGATACGGCCATACGTTCAACAGGTCGATCGCGCGCATATGATCCTCCACGCCCCAATATGCGAGCCCGCCCAACGCCAGCCCGACGGGGATGAGCATCGGCCGGTAATCCTTCCATCCGATCGCCTTCGACACCCCGTGGGCCGAAGCGAACAGGCACATCATAATTTGCAGCAGGCTGGAAACCGAGAAGCATGCGACCATGATCATTTCGTACCGCTGGATGAAGTGTCCCATATGCGCGCTTCTCGCCAGCTTCATGCAAGCGACAATGTATTGCTGGGCGACCTCCGAGGACAGCACGACCGTTTCCAAAATCGGCCACAGCAGCACGAGCAGCCCGCCGATCGCGATGCCGGCGATGCCGGATCTGCCTCTGACTTCGGGGTTTCGCACCATCGGCAAAATCATGGCGGTCGCCATCGTCGCGATCGCCCAATCCGCGTCGCTGTGCCGGCTCGCCCATAGGATGCGCGGCAGTCCCGTCTCGGCGACCGGCCTTAGGTTTTCAAGATCGATTTGGTGGAACGAGCCGACGAGGATGAGACCGTTCAACAGCAGGACGAAGAAGACGCCGACATAAGCCATGCGCGCCATGACCTCGAGCCCGTGATACGCGCCGTACCAACCGATCCCGACGGCTGCGATCACGAAGATGTAGAGCGGCATCTCGGGCAAGAAATAGTCCCGCATATGGTAGACGAACGTCACCATGACGGTAAAGAACGCGCCGGCAAAGAAGGCGACCATCAGCAGGCTGATTAAGACGCCGAACCACCGGCCGAGCAGCGAGATGCCGAGCTCGACGAAGTCGTGTTTCGGCGTGCGCCGCAGCACGATGTAACCGAGGTAAATCATCGCCATTCCTTGGAGCGTAGCGAACAGCGTCGCCAGCCACATATCCTGGCCTACCTCCCGAGCGATCATCCCCTGCGTAATGCCGATCGCCTTCGCGTAGACCAAGTTGATCAGCAGCGCGACGTACATGCCGTTCGTGATTTGGATTTTCATGATTCGTCGCCGCCCCTCACTTTCAATACCCCGCCCTTAATGTCCACCTTCGTCTTCACGTCGAATTCGACCTTCGGAAAAATCGCGTCCCATTGCCGCTCGATGCGGTTCCAATAGACGGGGTATTCATTACGGACCCGATCGCCGATTTTTAGAAAGTCGGTTTCGTACTCTTCCTGCGCCAGCCCCACCACTCCCTCGATCGATTCGCGCAGATGCCGCTCCAGCCGGCGTTCGAGCTCCGACTCCATTTCCACGAGCAGCTCTCGGCAGCCCGACTCGACGAGATCGGCCTCTCCCTTCAACTCCGCCTGCAGCGTTATCTCCCCGTCCTTCAGCCGCGGCGTCGCCTTGAAGGTTTGGTGCGTCAGCTCCAGCGTCGCCTTCTGCCGCTCGTCGGACGGACATGGCAGAGCGACGATGGAGGATTCCAGGCCCTGAATGAAATACAGCGCGGCTTTCGCCTCGTTCGGCGACAGCCACCCCTTCATCTTGTCCCGATGAAACACCGCCGCCCCGGACAGCTCGACCTGCTGCAGCTTCGTCCATTGCTCCGGCGCCTTGTTAGAGATGCCTACCTTCCTCAGCGCCAGCCGGGCGAGCATCGGGTGCGTCGTCCGGCTGTACAGCATCTCCTCCACGCGCATCATGCTCGTTTTCGGCGCTTCCCCCACGATTTGGCTGTACCAGAACAGCTTATCGATGGATTCGCCCGGCACGATCTCCAGCCCGGTTCGCGTCGAGACGAGCTCGCCGGCGCGGTCCGGCGTTACCGTGACCCACGTCTCCATGCGCAGCTCGTGATTGCGCGTGAAGAAATCGACAAGATCGTAGATGCCTTGGACTCGCGCGAATTCCTCGTTGATGGCGATCACGAAATTATGCGCCCAATATACGCGTCTGGACGCGACCCGCGCCAAATTGCGGATGGCGACGAAGATCGACTCGCCTTGCGCGGTCACCGTGTAGATCGGCTCCCCGGTGCCGCCGGACGGCGCCCCGGTCTGGCCTCTCGCATCCTCCGCGCGGATAATTTGCGCCGTGATGCGCACGCCTTTGCCGTCGTCGCCGGGGTCGATGCCGACGGCCGTCACGATCGCAAGCTCGCTGATTTCTTGCTTCCCTCCGCAGCCCGAGAGCGTTGCAATCGTCAGCAGCGCGGCGCAAACAATCTTCCATGGTTGCATGGCGACACCTCCGTGGGGACGAAATTCAGCCGGTCGGCGGCTCCGGCCGGGTATCTTCCGCTTGCCGGCGTTCATCCTGGGCGAACGACGGACGCTGCTCGACGGACCACCAGGGCAGCCGCAAAATGATATCCTTCTGATCCTGCGGCCGGAACGGACTCGCCGGCGCTAGGTACGATTCGCCGAACGAGCGAAGCGACAGCGCATGGATGATGAAGGCGAAGAAGACGACGGCAAAGCCGAGCAGCCCGAGCGTTCCTGCCGCGACCAGCAACGGGAAGCGCAGCAGTCGAATCGAGAAAGATGCCGCATAACTCGGGATCGCGAAGGATGCGATGCCCGTCACCGCGACGATAATGACCATGAACGGCGAGACGAGGCCCGCCTGCACCGCCGCCTGGCCGATAATGAGCGAGCCGACGATACTGACCGCCTGGCCGATGGGCTTGGGCATGCGCAGCCCCGCTTCGCGCATCAGCTCGAACGCGATCTCCATGAGCAATGCCTCGAGCAGCACCGGGAACGGCACGACGGCGCGGCCGGAGGCGATCGTCAGCGCGAGCGACGTCGGAATCATCTCGTGGTGGAACGAGACGAGCATGACGTACACCGGCGTCAGCGTCAGGCTGAGCACGAAGCTGATATACCGAATGATTCGAAAGAAGGAGCCCACCCAATATCTCGCATAATAATCGTCCGAGGCTTGCATGTATTGCCAGAAGAACGTCGGCATGATCAGCACGAACGGCGTATTGTCGACGAACACCGCGACGCGCCCTTCTAGAATGGCCGCCGCCACCTTATCCGGCCGCTCGGTGCTTTGGATCGTGACGAAGAGCGTCCGCGGCGCGTCCTCGATCAGCTCTTCGATGTAGCCGCTCTCGAGCACCGCGTCGATGCGGATGCGCTCCAGGCGGCGCTTCACCTCCTCGACGAGGCCTTCCTTCACGACGCCCTTGAGATACGCGATATTGACGTCCGTCTTGCTGCGCGTGCCGATTTGCATGCCGTCGATGCGAAGGTTCGGGTCGCGGATGCGCCGCCGCACGATCGCCGTATTCGTCCGAAGGTTTTCGGTAAAGCCGTCCCTCGGACCCCGCACGACCGGCTCCGTCGCCGGCTCGCTGATGGCCCGCATCTGCCAGCCCCGCGTGCCGACGATGAGGCCGGCAGGCGTCCCGTCGACAAGCAGCAGCGCGTCGCCGCTGAGGATCGCCTCGATGCCGTCCTCCGTCGTCCGCGCCTCGCGCGCCGAGTAGTTGAGCAGCAGCCGCTCCAGAAGCTCCTCCGCGGACAAGGTTTCCCGCTCGCGCAGCAGTTCGTCCGTAAACGAGAGCAGGCTCGTCAGCATCGTCTCGATTTCGTCCGCCCTCGCGAGTCCGTCCGTATAATACACGCAGGCATGGATGCCCTTTTCCTTCTGCACGACGAACGGCCGCTTGATCAGATCGACGCTGCGCTCGAGCAGCCGGTCGACGTTCGCGGCGTTCTCGTCCAGCGCGCCAAGGAAGGGACGCCGCAGCATGGCGCGTTGTTCCTCTTCGGCGCCGGAAGGCTTTGCGAAGGCGCCCCGTTGCCCCGTTGCATCCGGCTGCATCGCGGCATCTCGTTGCTCCGAGACATCCATACGCTTCATGGGGATTCGTCCCTCTCTTCCCAAATTTCCGTTAGTATGCCACGCCGCCCCGAAATCATGAGCATTCGACATAACCGCGCATGGGAAAGCGCGACTCGGGACACGCTGTTACCGAATCCGAAGATCGACAGCCCGAGACGGAATCGATGCGGGGGCGCACTGGAAACGGCGTCGTACGGCGGAATCGCGCATGGCGGCGGAAACGAAACAGGGGAGGCGACGAAAAGAGATGAGCTTTTACGATTCTTGGTTGTACCGCGAGGTGTTGAACACGAAGGGGTTCGCTTGGGCGGTCGTCTGGGGCATGTTCGCGCTGCAGGCGTTGCTGCCCATCGGAATTTGGTTTTTATTCGCGGGGAAAAATCCGCTGAATAAGCTGCGCCGGTTTCGCGCGGGGAAGGATCGCGGGAAGGCCGGAGAACGGCCTTGATGACTCCGTTTTCATATTTGTAATCGCATTCATTTCACCGAACGGAAAACGCCTCCCGGCGCCGCGCCCGAGGGGCGCGACCCGGCTGCTACTCCAGCATCTTATACATTAAGACATCGTCTACATACCGGCCCGCCGCGTAAAACTCCTCCACCAGCCGCCCCTGCTCCCGGAACCCGAGCTTCTCGTAGAAGCGGATCGCCTGTTCGTTCGTGGACATGACCCGCAGGCTCAGCTTTCGCTTGCCCTCGGCCTTCGCCTCCCGGCAAGCGGTTTCCACGAGCAGGCGGCCGACGCCGCGCCCCTGGAAGTCCGGATGCACCGCAATGGCCAGCTCCGCGACGTGCGCGTTGCTCTCCATGCGGGTGGGCGGCCGGTACACGATATATCCCGCCAGCCTGCCGTCGACGTCCGCTACCCACTCGCCCCCGACCGGATGGCGCTCCGCGTATTCCGCCTCCGTGATCTTCGCGACGTGCGGCGAGTTCGTCTCCGTCCACACCGTATTGTTCAGCGCGACGAGCGCCGGCACGTCCGCCGCGACGGAGCGCCTCACTCGAATATTCGACATCATGCCTTGGATCCCGCCTTCGCCTTGGAATGATAACCGGAATAATATACCATACACCGACCGGGAGCGTGTATACTATGTTCAACGACTCATCATTCGGAAAACGGAAAGGAGCCCCCGCCATGCCCCTCGCCCCGACCGCGATCGATTCCTATCGGAGCCTTGCGTCCTGGCAGGCCGCCGGCGTCTCCGACGGCAGCACGCCGATCACCGCTTACCGCCCGCCGGCGCCGCCGGGCTTGTTCGGCTTCGCGTCGCAGGCCGCCGCGCGCCTCGCCGACGTCGTCGGCCGCGCCGAAGCGGCACGCGCCGACGCGCTGCAGGCGAGGAGCGCCGCTTTCGAGCGGAGGACGGCGGCGTCCTCGGCGCCGGCCGCATTGACGGCGGCGGCGACCGACCGGGCCCGGACGGCGGCGTACGATATCGCGATCGAGCGCGTGGCGGCCGCGCAGCGGAACGAGGGCCGGCCGCTCGACTCGACAGGCGCGGGCGGAATCGCGGCGGGGTCGCACCGCTTCGCGATCACGGTCGGCTCGCGCACGACCGAGGCGGAAGTGGACATCGCCGCCTCGGACACGAACGCGACGGCGCTCGCGAAGCTGCGCGACGCGATCCGCGCCTCCGGCGCCGGCGTGCACGCGATCGTCGTTCGGGATGCGTCGGCCGGCACCTCCCGGCTGCGGCTGACGGCCGCCGGAACGGGCTCGGACTTCGCGTTCGAGCTCATGGACGTCTCCGGCAGCGCCGCCGCGGACAGCGGCATCGACGCCGTCGCGAGCGCCGCGGTGAACGCGCGCTACCGCGTGAACGGCGGCGCGCCGCGCGACTCGTCGTCCAACACGATGCTGCTGGATAACGGCAACGTGCTCGCGACGATGCGGGAGGCCGGCGACGAGCCCGTGCGGCTGACCGTCGGCCCGGACACCGGCGCGATCGTGAAGAACGTCAAGAAGCTGGCGGAATCGTACAACGCGCTCCGCTCGAGCGTCGAAGCCGCGGGCGGCGTGCTCGAACCGGGTGCGGCGCTGGCGGCGTCCCGCCTTCCCGCGGACGGCCTGGACGACATCGGCATCGCGCGGCAAGCCGACGGCTCGCTCGCCGTCGACGAGGAGCGTCTCGCCGAAGCGCTCGTTCGCCGTCCGGACGAGGCGAAGCGGCGCATCGCGGGACCCGGCGGCCTCGCCGCGGCGGTGGAGCGCGCCGCAGCCCCGCTCGTGTCCGCGCCGACCGCGGCGCTGCTCCACCCGAGCGCGCTCGCCCGGCAGGCGTCCTTCCCGCTGTATACGGCGCACCGCGGCATCTACCCGGCCTGGGTCGGCATGGTCGGCCTCCAGCTGAACGCGGAATTCTAAGCGTCTGATCCGCACGAAGCCCCCGTTATCGGACACCTGCCGAAACGGGGGCTTCGTCGTACGCGCGCGCCGGGGACGCTCCCGCCCGCCCGGCGGCCCGGGGAACCCAAATAGTCGGAGTTTCTCCGACTATCCGGCCGCCGGCGGCCGGGGGAACCCAAATAGTCGGAGTTTCTCCGACTATCCGGCCGTCAGCGGCCCGGGGAACCCAAATAGTCGGAGTTTCTCCGACTATCCGGCCGCCAGCGGCCCGGGGAACCCAAATAGTCGGAGTTTCTCCGACTATCCGGCCG
>NZ_DASQMZ010000050.1:0-9611 GCF_035645235.1 Paenibacillus sp. | reverse complement strand
AAGGTCTAGTCCGAGTTCTAGGTTGCAAATCAGCAAGTATACGTTGAAAATAGAATATAGCGTTTGAAAATTGTATGGTGCTCAGGAGGTACGACCGTATGAGTAATTTGAAAATTGAAAACAACTGGGATCCCGAGCAAGCCGCGTACGTTCGTACCAAGCTTATGGAGTACAATTTGCAACAGGTTGGGAAAACGGAAGTCGAAAATTTCAGTTTTTTCGTAAGGGACTCGGATGGGACCGTGGTGGGCGGCATGACGGGTGCAATCTTTTGGGACATGATGAGAGTCGATATCCTATGGCTCGACGAACAGCTGCGTGGACAAGGGTACGGGTCAAAGCTCGTCGCCATGGCTGAACAATATGCAGCTGAAAACAATTGCAAACTGATCAAGCTCGATACGTACAGTTTTCAGGCCCCGGAATTTTACAAGAAGCTTGGGTATCAAGTTTATGGCGTCGTGGAAGACGAACCGGCAGGCTTCCAACATTATTATTTTTACAAGCGCATGTAGCGCTTTGGGTCATTGCTTCCATCGACGAAGGATCGGACTAAAAAAATACCGGCTAGAATATTTAAAGCTGTATTTACTTCAGGCAGGAAAAGGGGTTTACTCCATACGAGGAAGCCAAACACGATGGACAAATCCGCCGGCGAAAACGATATGAAGGCCAATAGTATAAACAGCCCTAACAATATCCAATTCAGCTTGAGTGCACGGCGCTTAAAAAAGGAAATCACCCTTTGTCCTTCAATCACGATCCCAAGAAGGAGATAAAGCCCCTTCAGGAACACCCAATACAAGATCGCTGACGGGGCAATGACGTCAAATTTCAATTTAGCGGCTTCTTCTACAAAACCGGTCAATATAATAATGACTACGGCCAGCAAAGAGATCCACGTCGTTGGACTTCTTATTAGGCGCACCCCATTTCACCCAGGAATATTAAACGACTTGCACTGGACGCGCCATACATGGCTTTTCCGTAAACCCGAATTTCCGATAAAACTCCTGAGCGTCCTTCGTTGCTAAACCGAAGGCTGTATGTTTGATTTCCGGGTGATCTAAGATACATTCCATTAACCAATGCCCCAGCTTCATACCTCGATAATCTTCATGAACGACAACATCCATGATCCAAGAAAACACCGCTTTGTCGGTAACCACTCTTGCAAATCCGATCTGTTTCCCGTTATGGTATAACCCGAAACACATCGAGCCCCGTATACTCGCTTCCACCAATTCTTTGGTGCGAGTGGAAGCCCAGTACGTGTTCGAAAGCAACTCATAAACCGTCTCGGATTGCAGCAACGCTGCGTCGTCGCTAACGACGAATTCGTTTTTAAGCCAAATCAACCGAATTCCCCCTTCGTATGATAATGACGGATGTTACCATATTTTAGTTGCGCCCATGACAGGGTACAGACCAATTAAAAACACCGGGCACGGCTGTTGTCGCAGACGGCTCGGTGTATTGGATTGTTCGATGGAGCTGATTAATCCTCGAACAGCTTGTAGAGCGCCTGCGTACCCTTCTCGGCGAAGCCGGCGTCGCTTAGACGCTCATAGAGCGTACGCGCGAGCGCCAAGCCCGGGAGCTCTAACCCCATCTCATCGGCGCTGTCGAGGGCGATCTTCATGTCTTTAATGAAGTGCTTCACGTAGAAACCCGGCTCGAAGTTGCCTGCGATGATGCGCGGGCCGAGGTTGCTCAGCGACCAGCTGCCGGCGGCGCCGGATTCGATGCTTTGGAGCACGACGCTCGGGTCGAGCCCGGCTTTCTTCGCGTACGCGAGCGATTCGCAGACGCCCATCATGCCGCTCGCGATCGCGATCTGATTGCTCATCTTCGTGTGCTGTCCCGCGCCGGGGCCGCCCTGCAGGACGATGTTTTTCCCCATCGCCGCGAAGATCGGTCTCATCGCTTCGAATGCCGCACGGTCGCCGCCGACCATGATCGACAGCCGCGCCTCCCGCGCCCCGACGTCGCCGCCGGAAACGGGCGCATCCAGCGCATGGACGCCGCGAGCCGCCGCGGCCGCGTGGATGCGACGGGCCAACGACGGGCTCGAGGTCGTCATGTCGATTAAATACGCGCCGGGGTTTGCGTGCTCGACGATGCCGCCATCCCCAAGGTAGATCGCCTCTACGTCCGATGGATACCCTACGATCGAGATGACGACCTCGCAGTCTTCGGCCAGCTCCGCCGGAGAGTCGCGCCAGTCCGCGCCGCGTTCGAGCAGTTCCGCCGCCTTCGCTTTCGTCCGCGTGTAGACGAAGAGCCGATGCCCTGCCGCCATTAAGTGTCCCGCCATGCTCTTGCCCATGACGCCCGTGCCGATAAATCCGATATTCATGTTTCGGTTCCTCCTCCGCTCATCGCAATGAGACGCTATTGTTTCGGCGACCTGCTCGCTCCCATCCTATTAGCATAGCAGGAAGCCAGCGCAACGTCATGCGCGGGCAGCCCGGGGCGCGGCGCAGGTCGAAATCCAGCCCCTGTGTCGGGATAAAGCAGCGTCTCGCCGTCTTCACGGCTCGGACCAGAGGGCGATTTGCAGCGCGACCGCGTCCTGGAACGACTGCGGATCGCAGCCCGTCGCTTCCTTAATTTTCTTCAGCCGGTAGACAACCGTGTTCTTGTGCACGAACAGCGCGTCCGCGGCGGCCTGCACGCCGCGGTTGCAGGCGAAGAACGTCTGCAGCGTCTCGCGGTGGGCGGCCGGCAGCCGCCCCGTCGTGCGCGCGGCGAAGCGCGCCCGCTTCCGGGCGGCCGCGCTGGCGACGACGCTCTCCGCCTCGAAGCCCGCGAAGCTCGCGATCGCGCCATGCGCGGCCCGGTCGGCCGCGAACGCCGCTTCCTCCGCCAAGGCGCCGAGCTCCTCCAGCCGTTCGGCGGCGCCGGAGGCGCCGATTCGCACGGCCGAGGCCGCGGCGGAGACGACATCGCGCGTGCGCGCGAGCAGGTTGTCCCACGCCGCGCCGCCGAGGCCGAACGCCGCGATCCGCGCCTCCCGCCGCTCCGCGCGCAAGGAGACGACCGAACGCCGCGCGCCCCACAGGTCCTCCAACAGGCGTGCGAACGGCGGCGGGTTCCCGGCGCCTGCTCCGGCGGCTTCGCCTGCGGTCTCGGACCACCGCACGACGCAAATTCGCAGCGGCGCCCGCGCCTCGACGCGAAGCAGCCCGAGCCGGTCGAGCAACACCGCTTCGTCCGGCATTTCTTTCGCCGCCTCCTCGAATACGGAGGCGCGCAGACGCGCTTGTCCTTCTTCTAAGGAGACCAAGAAGGAGCGCTGGAGAATCAGCTCCGTCGTCATCCGGACAAGCTCCGCGAATTCGACCACGTCTTCGGGCTCGCCCGTAATGCCGATCGCGCCGACCGTCCGGTCTTGGAAGACGATCGGCAAGTTCACGCCCGGCTGCACCCCCTTCCCCGCGCCGACCGGCGAGTCGATGACGACCGAGCGGCCGGTGCGGATCGCCTCCAACGCGCCGTCATGCCGTTCGCCGACGCGCTCGGGGCGGCCGGAGGCGATAATCGTCCCCTCGATATTCATGATGTTGATATTCCGGTTCAACCGGCGCATCGTCTCGCGGACGATATGCTCCGCGATTTCGCTCGTCAGCATCGCTGCAAACTCCCTTCTGCTCGTCCCCTTCGAGCGATCGGGACGGGGCAGCACGTTTTCACCATTATGCACAATAAACCGATTCATTTGGAACATTTTTTTGTGCATTCAGCCCAAATCTTTAGGCAAGCTTCGGTGCTATACTCAAAACAAAAGAACCGTCTACCAACGTTCTCGCAACGAAAGGAGCCGACACCCTTATGAAAATCATCATCGCCCCCGATTCCTTCAAGGGCTGTTTGTCGTCCGAGGCGGCCGCCGCCGCCATCGCGGCGGGCGTCCGCCGCTTCCTCCCCTCGTGCGAGCTCGTCCAAGTGCCGATCGCCGACGGAGGGGAGGGCACGCTGGACAGCCTGCTCGCCTCGACGCCGGGGCGGCGCGTCGCCGTCCGCGTGCGAGGCCCGCTCGGCGCGCCTGTGGACGCCGAATACGGCGTGCTCGAGCGAGGCGACAAGCCCGTTGCCGTCGTCGAGATGGCGAAGGCGTCCGGTCTCTGCCTCGTGCCGCCGGCGGAGCGAGATCCGCTGCGCGCCTCCACGTACGGCACCGGCGAGCTCATCCGCGCCGCGCTCAACGAAGGGTGCCGCGATTTCATTTTGGCGGTCGGCGGCAGCGCGACGAACGACGGCGGCGCAGGCATGCTCGCGGCGCTCGGCCTGCGGCTCTTGGACGCGCAAGGCGAGCCGGTCGAGCCCGTCGGCGGACGGCTCGACCGCATCGCCCGCATCGACGACGCCGGCTGGGATTCGCGCATCGCCGCATCGCGCTTCGTCCTCGCCTCCGACGTGACGAACCCGTTCGTCGGTCCGGAGGGCGCCTCCCGCGTCTTCGGTCCGCAGAAGGGCGCCTCCCCGGAGGTCGTCGAAGCGCTGGAACGTGGCATGCTCGCTTGGGCGGAAGTCATCGAACGGCATACCGGCATACGCGTGCACGACCTTCGCGGCGCCGGCGCGGCGGGCGGCATCGGCGGCGCTTTCCTCGCCTTCTTCCCCGTCCGGTTCCGCCGCGGCATCGACGTCGTCATCGAGCACTCGTCGTTCCGCGAGGCGCTGCCGGGCGCGGATTTGGTCATCACGGGCGAAGGGCGTATCGACAGCCAGACCGCTTCGGGCAAGACGCCGCTCGGCATCGCGCAGGAGGCGCGGAAGGCGGGCGTGCCGACGATCGCCCTGGCCGGCTCGATCGGACCCGGCGTCGAAGCGCTGCATGCCTCCGGCCTCGAGGCGATCTTTAGCCTCGTGAACGGCCCGATGGAGCTCGCGGAGGCGATGGCGCAAGCGGCGCCGCTGCTCGAGCGGGCGGCGGAGCAAGCGGTGCGGGCGATCTGTATCGGAAGGAAAGGGTGAGCGGAATGTGGACAAAGCTGTTGTTCGGCAGAGGCGAGCTGTCTATCGAGGTTCCGGACGACGCGGCGATTTTGCAGCCGCGTGACGTTCCTGCGACGGACGACGAGGAGCGCGCGGTGAAGGAGGCGCTTCGACGGCCGATCGGGACGCCGGGGCTGCGGCGCATGGTCGGCGCCGCGGATACGGTCGCGATCGTCATCAGCGACATTACGCGGCCGACGCCGAACCATAAACTGGTGCCGTGGATTTTGGAGGAATTGGCGCATGTGCCGCCGGAGAACTTCACGATCATTAACGGCACGGGCACGCATCGGGATCAGACGCGGGAGGAATTCGTCGGGATGCTGGGGGCGGACGTCGCCGACCGGGTGAAGGTAATCAACCATCATTGCCAGGAGCCGTCGGAGCTGACGAAGGTGGGACGGAGCGCGTTCGACTGCGACGTGTATTTGAACAAAGCGTACGTCGAGGCGGACTTTCGAATCGTGACGGGCTTTATCGAGCCGCATTTCTTCGCCGGTTTCTCCGGCGGCTGCAAGGGCATCATGCCCGGGATCGCGGGCCTGGAGACGATCATGACGTTCCACGACGCCCGCATGATCGGCCATCCGCTGGCGACCTGGGGAAATCTCGACGGCAATCCGCTGCAGGAGATGGCAAGAGAGGTCAACTTGATGTGCAAGCCGGAGTTTTTATTGAACGTGACGCTGAACGGCAAGAAGGAAATCACGGGCGTCTTCGCCGGGGAGCTGTTCGAGGCGCACGCTCGGGGCTGCGAATTTACGCGGGAGCACGCCATGGCGCGCTGCGCGTCGCGGTTCGACGTCGTCGTCACGTCCAATTCCGGGTATCCGCTCGATCAAAATTTGTACCAAGCGGTGAAGGGCATGAGCGCCGCGATGAAGATCGTGAAGCGCGGCGGTACGATTCTGTGCGTCTCCGAATGCTCGGACGGCGTGCCCGACCACGGCAACTACGCGAAAATTTTGCAAATGGCGGACACGCCGGCGCAGCTGCTCGCCATGATCGAGGCTCCGGGCTTTCGGATGCTCGACCAATGGCAGGTGCAGAAGCAGGCCGTCGTGCAAAGTTGGGCGGACGTCTTCGTCCATTCGACGCTGCCGGACGAGACGGTGCGCCGGGCGATGCTGACCCCCGTCGCCGACCCGTCGGCGGCGCTGCGAGAGCTGAAAGCGAAGTACGGCGAAGCGATGTCGGTCGCCGTCCTGCCGCAGGGGCCGCTGACGATTCCGTTCGTCGACGAGGCGTAACGCCCGTGGGCGGCGGGGAGCAGTCCGCGCTTCGATACGTTCCGGCCGACGCATGAAAATTTTCCAGCTGCGGCACAATAAGCCACGTTCCTTCTCGAGAGGGGGTGAAACGAATGGCTAACAAACAAAAGCGAGCGTCCAAAGCCGAGGTGCAATCGACCGAGTTGAACAAGCTCCCGGTGCCGGGCCGGGACGACACGGAGTTTTCCGCGGAGGACGCCGCGCAGGCGTTCCGCAACCAGCCGAACGGCGGCGGCAGCGCCGGAAACCGGCAATAAGCCGGTTTTCCTTACGGACAGACGAATGCACGCCGCGACGGCGTGCATTTTTATCGACGTCGATTTCTTATGTCTCGATTAGGCGACGTATGTAGGCGGCCGACCGGGCGGCGGCCTCGACCATCGAACGGACGGCTTTCGTCTCCGGCGGGTGCCATAGCTCCAGCGACAGCCACCCTTCGTAACCGGCCTCGTTCAATGCGGCCAAGAAGGCGGCGACGTCGATCTCTCCCTCGAGGAGATCCTCGGTCGGCGTTCGACCGCGCTGGTTGCGCAGGTGAACGGCGAAGACGCGCGCCGGGTACGTCCTCACCCACTCGATCGGGTCGCAGCCGGCGACGTGCGCCCATCCGATATCGACGCAAAGCCCTACCGCGTCGTCCGAGAACTCGACGACCGATCGTAAATCGGCGATCGCGCCGGGCCGGTCCGCCGCATGATTGTGCATGCACAGCCGCAGGCCGAGCTCGCTCGCCTTCGCCGCGAGCCGCGACAGGTTGTCGCCCTGCCGGCGGAGCAAGTCGTCGCTCTTCGGGAGCGGAGCGGTCCAACCGCCGTACGGATCCGCGTTCACGAGCAAATCCGTTCCGCCCGCCGCCGCGAGCCGCTGCGCGAACGGCAGCACCGCCGCCTCGACCTCTGCATACGCTTCGTGCAGCGGCACGCCGACATAGGTGCCGGAGACCGCGAGCCCGTGCGTACGGAGAATCGCCAGCTTCTCCGGCGTCGCGTCCGTTTCGACGGCGTCGAGCCCCGCTTCGGCGCAAGCCGCGTACAAGCTTTCCCACGTCGCCTCCCGGCCGTCTGCCTTCCATCGCTCGAACCACCCATACATATTCGTGGATATGCCCTTCATGCGCACGCGCTTATACCTCCTCCGGGGTCATCGAAATCGTTCGCCGTTCGCCGGACGCCGCGGCATCGTACAAGGCCCGAACGACCCGGAAGTGGTCTACGGCGCGGCGATTTACGTTCGCCGGCGACGGCAGGCCGCGTACGCGGCGCGAGAAGTGGACGAGCGGCAAATCCATGACGGTGAACGGGCCTCGCTCGCCCGGGTCGACGGTCTCCTCGACGACGACGCCGTCCCGGTCGGTACGAAGAAATACCGGCTGCCTTGAATCGTAAGGCGTCCATCGGACGGCGCCGCGCGTCCCTTCGATCTCCGCGACGAACTGCTCCTTGCCGTGCGTGCATGTGCCGCGCTCGTAATGAACCGCGATGGGGCCCCCGCCGCCGACGCCGCCGCGGAACGTGAAATACGCCCCGATATGATGCTCCACGTCGTACAAGACATCCCGAGGATCGACGGCCGTCTCGGGCTTCGCCGCCCACGCGGCGACGATGTCGATCGATGCCGGCGAAAGCACGTCGACCAGCGTCGCCACGTCGTACGGCCCCCAATCCATCGCGATGCCGCCGCCGCTTAGCTCCCGGTTCAAAAACCATCGGCTCTGCGGTTGATACTCGATGCCCGCGCGGCTGCGCTCCCACTTGTTGACGAACGTCACGTGGTAGATGTCCCCGAGCGCGCCGGAGGCGACGACCCGTTTCACCGCTTCGTTGTGCAGCATCCCCTTGTAGCGGACGGCGCAGCAGCCGAACAACCGCCCCTTCTCCGCCGCAAGCCGCTCCATCTCCTCCGCCTGCGCGACGTTCATCGCGAGCGGCTTCTCGCACAGCGTATGCCGGCCGGAGCCGAGCGCGAGGCGCACGCCGTCCAGATGCGCGAACGGCGGCGTCGCGACGATGACGATATCGTCGTCGAGCGCAGGCGTCTTGTTCAGCATCTCCGCCGCGTCCCCGTAGGTTTTCGCCTCAGGATACGCGGCGCGGAACGACTCCAGCGCGGCGGGCGCCGGGTCCGCGACGTGCAGCTCGACCGGCTCGTCCAACTTAGCGGCCGCCGCGGCATGCGTACGCGCGATGACGCCGGCGCCAATTAGAAATAATCTCACGGATCTTCACCTCAATCGGATATTCCCCTTTACTTTACCATGCCGCGCCCGCGCGCGCTCGCCGATCTCGCGGCACGCCGCCGCCGCCAGGCGCTGACGCGGCTAGGGGGCAGCCCGCCGGGCTGCCCCCCAAAATCGACCTTATTTCCCGTAAGAGAGGATGCGCCGGTACATCGAACGATCCTTCAGCTTCTTGAACAACCCCGGGTCCGGCGTGAAATTCGGCTCGATGATCCACACCTTGCCGCGCGCGTCCAGGCCGATATCGAGCCCGCATACGTCGATGCGGTAAGAGCGCCCAAGCTGCTTCGCCGCGGTCAATGCCACGTCGTCGACGCGGCGCTCCAGCTTCCGGAGCGAGACGTGTCGGATCTTCGACCGGCGGACGGCTTCGTCGAACGGAAGCACCTTCCCGCCGCTGCGGCGAATGTTCGTTACAATATACCCGGACCCGGCGACCTTCGCCAGCTTCCCCGTGACGCGCCAGGGCGAGTCCTTCTTCCGCTGCACCATCACCCGCAGGTCGAACGGCTTCCCGTCCACCGTCGCCAGCGAAATTTTCCGCTGCACGAGCGTCTTCGCGCCCTTCGTCTTTTCGCGAACGCGCTCGTATACCGCATCCCGGCCTCGAATGACGATTTTCTTCTTTCCCTTCTGGTAGACGTACTCGCTTCCTCCCTTGGAAACGACGGAGATGACGCCCTTCCCGCCCCACCCCCCGACCGGCTTCACGATGACGGCCCCGTACGTTTCGAGCAGCGCGTAAAAATTTTCCCTTGTCCGCCGTCGCGTATCCGGCAGATGCGCGGCGAGCTTGCTCGAACGGGCCATCGCCTCGTGCTTCTTAAGCTTGCTTCGGCTCCAGCGCATGCCAATTCACGTCCCCTCGTTCGTCGAACAGCGGATGCTCCTCGCACCGTTCGATCCGGTTGCCGCCGTCCACGAACACCACCCGCGGCACGAGCCGGCGCACCTCCTCCTCATCGCACAACCCCAAGCTCAAAATGACGACCAGATCGCCGGGCTCGAACAAATGAGCGGGCGGTCCGTTCAAGCAGATCTTCCCGGTATGTTCCCCGCCGGGCAGCGCGTACGTCTTCCAGCGGGTCGCGTTGCGCAGGCTC
>NZ_DASQMZ010000049.1:0-14824 GCF_035645235.1 Paenibacillus sp. | reverse complement strand
TCGCTGTAGTGTACCGCGACCTCCGGACGATCCAGCTCCGCGCGTACGCCGTCTTGAAACAAGTCGGCGCTCTTCGCGATCTGCCCGCCGACGACGACGGCTTCCGGCCGGAATCGGTCGACGAAGGGCCGGAGCATCTCTCCCGTCAGCCGTCCGAACCGGCGGAACGTCTCGAGCGCGGCGGCGTCTCCGCTGCGGGCGAGGTCGGCCAAATCCTTGACGTCCAAGGCGGAATCGGCGCCCAGCTCGGCGGCGATTCTCAATATGCCGCGCTTGGAAATGTAATCGTCTACGATGGAATCGCGGAACGGCTCCTTATACAGCCACCCTTCCGGCGGGACGTCGGACCGGTCTTTGACCAGCGCCCCCCTGTCGATGAACGCCGAGCCGGTTCCGGAGCCGAGCGTAAGACAGAGCGTGCGCTCGTACCCGCGGGCGCTGCCCGACAGCAGCTCGCCGAGCGCGAACAAATTCGCGTCGTTCTCGAACACGATGGAGAACGACGCTGCCATCCGCCGGCGCAGTCCGGCGTTTTGCAGCAGCCTGGCGGTCAGCTCCTCGCGAAGATGAACGCCGTATATATGCTCGAATTTCCCCAGGCCGCGGATGCGGCAAATCCCGTTCTCATAATCGAACGGCCCCGGAAACGCGAAGCCGATCCCCGTCAACGTGAAATGTTTATCGATGATTTTCGCCGCTTGCTGTTCGATGACGGACGTAAGATGACGCAGCAGCGTCTCCCGGTCCTCCCTCGAACGGGAAGGGTAAATCATAATCGTATCCATGCACACGTCGCCGCCCGCGGTCAGCACAGCGCCTTTAATGAAGACGCCGCCGACGTCGAGAGCGATGGAATATAAGTTTTGGCTCACTTGTTGTCCGCTCCTTCGTAATACACCCACGACTTGCTCGTGCGCAGGATGATCAAGGTGAGGAGGAGGCTGATCGCGAGCAACACCCATGCCATGGCCGACGCATACCCCATCTGCAGATCGCGGAACGCCTTATTGTACAAATACAACGCATAGAACGTCGTCGAATTTACGGGGCCGCCGCCGGTCATAATGAACGCCTGCACGAACACTTGGAAGCCGCCCAAGACGCCCATGATGAGATTGAAGAAAATGGTCGGCGTCAACATCGGGATCGTAATGTTGACGAACTGCCGCATCCGCCCGGCGCCGTCCACCGTCGCAGCCTCGTACAGCTCGCGGGAGATGCCCTGCAATCCCGCCAAGTAGATGATCATGCCGCCGCCGACGCCCCAGAGGCTCATGAGAATCAGCGACGGCTTCGACCACGTTCGGTCTTGCAGCCAGCCCGGCCCTTCTATGCCGATCTGCGCGAGCGCAGAATTGATAAGGCCGAAGGAAGGATCGAAGATCCATTGCCACAACAACGACACGACGATGATCGAGACGACGCTAGGCAAGTAGAAGATCGTCCGCCAGATGCCGATACCCCTTACCTTCTGGTTAAGAAGCACCGCCATGAGCACACCCGCGACGGTCGAGAGCGGCACGCTGAAGAAGACGAAGTACAGCGTGTTGTACAAACTCTCCCAGAACAACGGATCCTCGGCAAACAGGATGCGGTAGTTCAGCGTCCCGACCCACTTCGGTGCGCTCAACATGTTGTAGGAGGTAAAGCTAAGGTACAAGGAATACAGAATCGGACCGGCCAAGAAGAAAATCAAGCCGATCAGCCACGGGGAGAAAAACAAATACCCGTTGATCGCTTCCCTCGTGCGCATCTTCAGCCGGAGCGGCATGACTCTCATATCGCAGCGAACTCCTTTGCCCCGCGCCGGCCCGGGCGAACCGGACCGGACGCGGGAGTCGATTCATTATTGCGAGGCGGCGTAATTTTTCAGCTCCGTCTCAACGAGCTCTTGCGCCTTCTTCAGCGCATCCTCCGGCGTCATCTCGCCGAGCAGCACGGCCTCCACCTGCGGCTGGATATGGTTCGCCCAGGCGGGGGACCCTTCGACGTACTCGCGGAAGCGCGTGTGCTCCATAATGCCGACGATCGTCTTCCATACCGGATCGTTCATGAACTGCGGGTCGCTGACGGCCGCGATATTCGAATACAGCCCTCGCGACACTTGATGCATCTCGATCTGTACGTCCTTATCCAGCAAGTACTTCATCAGCTCCCACGCGGCATCGGCCCGCGCCTCGTCCTTGTTGTCGATAATTTCGAGGCTGAAGCCGGCCGACCAGCTCGCGGGCGACTTCCGGGCAGGAATCGGCGCGACGCCGAATTCCAAATCCGGGTTGTTGCGCAGAATATCGCCGTATAGCGTATTGTTGTCGACGATCATCGCCACCTTTCCTGCGATGAACGGGTTGTAGCCGAGCGAGCCGGTCTGCGACTTGAAGGCAGTGAACGCTTTGTTGCCGTATTTGGCTTGCACGTCCGCCATCCATCGGAGCGCTTCCAAATTTTCCGGCGTATTGAAGGTCGGCTGCAGGCTATCGTCCCAGAAGTCCCCGCCGTTCGTCCAAGCGAGCGTCCAGAGGTAAAAGTTGCCGAGCGCCGGCGAGAAGCCGATCCGATCGATCATCTCGCCGTTCAGCGTCGTCAGCTTTTCCCCATAGGCAGCTAGCTCCTCCCAGGTCGTCGGCGGCTTCTCCGGGTCGAGGCCCGCCTCGCGGAACGCGGCCTTATTGTAATACAGCAGCCGTACATCGGTTTCGAACGGCATGTTATAGAAGCTGCCCTCGTATTTCGATTGCTCGACGAGCACCGGGAACAGCGCGGACGTGTCGAAGCCGTCGCGGGCGATGTACGGATCAAGGTTGACGAGCGTGCCCGATTTCGCACGGGCGCCGACGTTGCCGATCTCGTTGAGCGACAAGTCCGGACCGCTGCCGCCGGCGACCGCCGTCGTCAGCTTCGTCCAGTAATCCCAGAAGGAGAGACCAAGGTGTTTGACCGTAATATGCGGGTGCTTCGCTTCGAATTCCTTGACGAGCTTTTCCATCGTCGTCTTCATAGCGCCGTCCGAGTAGATATGCCAGAACTGGATCGTGACCGGCTCTTTCGCCTGCTCGGCGGGCGCTTGTGTTTCCGGCGTTTCCGAAACTTCCGCAGTCTCCGGGGGTTGTTGCTTTGCCGGCGGCGGCGCATCTACCGGCGCCGCGCCTTTGCCCGAGCAGGCCGCGAGCAGAACAAGCGTTACAATTATGCATAGCGAAGCGAGAAATCCTTTTCTAAATTCCATCGTACTTACCCCTCCTTGATTGATGTTGGGTGCCGATACATTGCAGGGTACAACGCGGCCGTACCGCGGTTCGCCGGATCACCACCTCCATCCCCGCGGTTCGCCGTCATCCCTTAACCCCGGTCAGCGTAATGCCCTCGATGAAATACCGCTGGCACGTGAAGAACAGCACGATCGTCGGCAGCATGACGATGATCGACGCCGCCATCATGACGTTCCACCGGGTCCCGTACTGCATCTGGAACGAGCGGAGCCCGAGCGCCAGCGTAAATTTGTCGGGGTCGTTCAGGTAAATGAGAGGACCGAGGAAATCGTTCCAAGTCAGCATGAACGTGAAGATGGCGAGCGTCGCCAGCGCCGGCTTCGACAGCGGCAAGAAGATGCGCAGGAAAATAAAAAATTCCGGACACCCGTCAATCTTCGCCGCCTCCGACAGCTCCCTCGGAATCGTGAGGAAAAACTGCCGCAACAGGAAAATATAAAACGCGCCGCCGAAGAAAAACGGAACGGTGAGCGGCAAGTACGTATCGATCCACCCCAGCTGCTTGAACAGAATGAACAGCGGAATCATCGTCACCTGCGAAGGCAGCATCATCGTCGCGAGCAGCAGAACGAACCAGAACGTCCGCCCGGGAAAACGAAGCCTCGCGAACGCATACGCAACGATCGACGAAGAAAGCACGGAGCCGAACATGGAGACGGCCGTGAGGAACGTCGTGTTCCATGCGTACTGTAGGAACGGGAACGATTGGACCGCAGCCTCGTAATTCGACCATTGCGCCTCGCTTGGAATCCATTGCGGCGGAATGTGGAACAAGCCCGCTTCGTTCTTCAGCGACGTGGAAACCATCCAGAAGAACGGCAGGAGGAATAAGGCGCTTCCCGCGGCTAGCAGGGCGTAGACGACGACGCGGTGCGGCAGGTCGCCGAGACGCGGCGGTACCGCGGCGTATTGCCTCGGTGAAGCGCGTACAGTATCATGAGGGAGGGTCGGCATTCTAAAAATCACCCGGTTTCCGTGGAATGTCCTCGCGTCGATCGCGAGATTGAATCCGCTTTCATCGCTTTTATCCTAAGCCATTCGCCCGGTTCCGTCTTTGGGAATTGGTGACATATTTTTATAAAATTGAGACACTCTCGAAGGAGCCTTACCGATGAAATGGTCGCAGCAGCAGCTGAATCAATGCAACGCCCTTCTGAATGAATACGCCGTCGCGCTGCGAGGGAAGGACGTGTCCTATTACGTGCATTACTGGGGCGGCGAAACTCGGCTGTACACGAACCATGTGCACAAGCACTCGTTCTTCGAAATTTGCTACATCTTGGACGGCGCGGGAGAGTACGAGGAAGGGAACGAACGGATTGCGCTGACACCGGGCGTTCTTTTCCTGTCTCGACCCCATCGCCAGCATCAAATCAAAAGCGAAGGCGGGCTGTACATCGTATTCCTCGCCTTCGAATTGATCGAGGCCGAATCGAGTCTCGAAGCCGTCGAGCGGTTCCAACGGTTGGCGAAGACGGATACGTATTGGCTGAAGATGACGCCGGATCAGCCGATCCCGCAACTGTGGTCCGCGCTCGTCTCGACGACGATCGAGCCGTGCTCGTTCCTGGAGGATCACGTGCTCAGTTTATCCCGAGCGCTCGTCACGTCGTTCGAAGCGGCGTTCAATCGATGGAAGCCGCCGCAGCCGGAGCGGCTCGCGCGTCCGAACACGACGACGTTCGTGCATCGGGCGAAGCTGTATATTCGCGACAACCTCCCGCAGCCGCTCAAGCTGTCCGACGTCGCCGAGTATCTCCACATCTCGCCTCGACATCTGTCGAGGCTGTTCACCGGCGAGCTGGGCCAATCGTTCACCGATTACGTACGCAAGGAACGCGTTCGCCAGGCGGCCGCCATGCTAACGACGACCGATTGGTCGATCAAGCGGATCGCCGAAGCGACCGGCTTCGATACGGTCCATTACTTCGCGAACGTCTTCAAAGCGGAAACCGGCCTGCCGCCGGGCGAGTTCAGCAAGAAATTCCGCGGTCAACCGGAGTTGTTCCGGCCCCCGGCCGACGCACGCGCGGCGGAATAGGACCGAAGCGCGGCCATTCGGCCCCCCCTCGGGTCTCTACTGTTCCAAGATGCGAACGGTCAGAAGCGCCCGCGGCCCGAGCTTTGCGCATACGGCGCCCGCGTCGACGCGCAGTACCTCTCGGTCCCGCTCTAGCGCGTCGGTCGCGAAGGCGCGGCCGACGCGGCGGCCCGGCAGCGCAATGCGCGCTTCCGTCTCCGTCTCCAGCAGGTTGTTCATGCGCACGATCACCCCGTTCCCGTCCTCCGCCGGTTTGACGTGGATCGTATTCACGCCTTCGCCTTCCACGATTAATAGCCTTCCTTCGCGGTAGACGGGGCAACGCACCGCGGGGAACAGCTGCACCTTCTGGGAAGCCGCAAGACCGTTCGCGGCGGCGGCGGACGCATCAAACCGCTCGAACGCGAACAGCTCGTATCTCAAGGAGATCACGCCGGGCTGGCTCACCTTGAAATTCGTGTCCCAGTAGTTGTTAATCGGCCAAGCGAGCAGCAGCGGATTCGCATCGCGCGGCACTTCGCGCTGTTCTTTACCGAAATAGAACCCCCCGATCTGCACGAGCGGCGCGTCCGGGCAAGCGAGCGTGACGCCGCGCGTGCCGTCGAAGACGGATACCGTCTGATCGACCGTCACCCAATCACGGCACATGCCCGCAAGCTGCTCCTCGTCCAGCTTCACGAACGTCGATGCGCTGTCGAACACGGCGGTCCAGCCGGCGTCGAGGCGCAACGGGAAGGCGAAGTACATCGCTTCCGGTTCGCGCACGTCCGTCTTGCGCATCGTCGCCGTCAGCTCGATGCCCGGACGGTCTCCGAACATCGCGATGCGTTGCTCGAGGCCTTCGAAGCCCTCCCCTTCCCAGCGCAGGACAAGTTCGACGCAGTTCCCCCGCCGCTCGACGGCGCACGACGCCAGCTTATCGGCGCCGCGGCGCTGCGCTGCCCAATCCCGCTTCCAGCAGCTAATGTTCGCGTTCGTCTTCGCCACATCGCGGTGGTATAACGACGTCCGGTGCGAAGGATGTCGCAGCGGATCGGGCCGCTCGCGCACGAATTGGAACAGCGTCCACGGACTCGACGGGTCGAGCAGCTGCCAGCCGAGCGCCTTGTCGGTCAGTTCCAAGATGCGACCCGTTGCCGGATCATACCGTAGATCATAATAATCGGTATCGATGCGCCCTTCCTCGACCGCGATGCGTCCCCCTTCCGGCGTCTTGCCGTCAAGCTCCGAGAACGGCACGAACTGGTAGCCGAAGGGCTGCACGGTGCGGGTGCCCGCATACGGCAAGGAACGATCCGCGTCGTAATTGTTTTGATGGTAGATATACCGCGCCGCGGACGTCTGCCGGCCTTCCGGCCTATAGATTGGCGGAATGTGCAGGTCGATCGTCTGCGGCGCCGGCGTCGGGTTGACGAGCAGCAACCCTTCGGGCTGCTCCGATTGCAACGGGTTGCCCGCGAACTGCTCCAGCTTCCGATTCATCGCCATGCCGGCCAGACTGTTTCCTTGGTACGCGTAGTGCGCTTTATGCGCCCATAACGCCCTCGTGTAAGGATCGTCCGGGTCGGTGATCGAGATGTTCGCGCCCCACGTATGCTCGTCGTACAGGTTGATTTGCTCCCAAGCTTCAGCGAGCCATCGCCGGTCCGTCCGGTCGGGCCGGCTCGCCAGCGCGGCGAGAAACTCGGCCGTACGCAGGCTCGTCTTCGAACGGCGGTTGAGCCGAGTTTCGTACGCGGAGCTCGCGGCGCCGAAATTCCAATAGTCGGTCCAGTCGCCCGCGAATGTCGGGACAAGCGACTCCGGCAATTCGAGCAGCCTTCGGTGGAACATCTCAGGCGTCACGAGCCGCATCTTCTGCGGGTGCCCCTCGGCGTTCCACCGCTCGATCATCTCGAGCAGTTCCTGGTCCGGCGGCGTGTTGTCGAGCAGCGGAACGTTGGTCGCCGACAGGAAGATGAAGTCGTACGGATAGTCCTGCCGCTCGAGTCGCTCGAAATATTCGTCCAGCCCTTCCTTCATCCGGACCGTGCTCTTCTCCCACAGCTTGCAAAATTGGGTCAGCAGCGAATAATGCTCGCCGTTAAAGCAAAGCAGCGTTCGGCCGTCCGGCGCCTGCCAGCGGAACGCGCGCGGACGCTGCAGCGGGTAGCCGCCGAAGTGAATGTTAATGCCCGTGATGTATAGCTCCACGCCGGCATCGAGCAATATTTGGGCCAGCGTCCAAGGCTGGCCGTTAATATCGTGATTAATCGCCGTGTTGAGCCGGATCCCGAATCGCTCCCGGAGCTCGCGCGCCGGGTACAACATGCGGGCGAGCTGTTCGGCGTTCGTGAGCGGAGCCGTATGCGCGAACATCGCGGAGACGGCGATTTGGCCGTTCCCGGCGTACCGCGCGAACCGCTCGACCTGCCGCTCGTCCGCCTGCTTCAGCCAGCCGAGCACCGGCGCGGTCGCCTCGCACGTCCAGTAAAAACGCGACGCTTCCGGCAGCGACTCCGTCGCTTCGCACAGATCGATCGCTTGATCGATGTACATGTTCTGCAGCTCCATCAGGACGGGCTGCGGATGCGTGTATCCGACGTCGAGATGGCTGTGGTGATAGATGAGAATCTCTTTGATTTTCGACACGCCGCGTTCTCCTCGCTTTTGGGAAAAATGGATTTCGCCCCCATTATACCGAGGCGACTTCGCTCCGTCTTTGCGATTGGACGCCAGCGTTTTATAAAATCGTGACAACGTTTACAAAAAAAAAGCGATGGATCGGTTCCATCGCTGCACCCTCGCCCCCCTACGAGTCAAGCCACTTCCTTTATTAGAACGTGCGCATTGTCTAAACGCCACGACCGACGGGTTCGGACAAAGAACGGCCAACTGGCAATCGGTCAGACCGATTTTCAATGGCTTAATTCAACGGCAACAATTAAGTTGTGCTTTTGTATTTTTTCAGCCACATAACGACTCCATAAACAATAAGAAGTAACACCCCCATCTCGATCGCATGATCGGCCAAGTTAAGTATTCCGCCAGAGCGAATGATGAAATCTGTCACCTGGCCGTATAAAAGTCTATCGATCCCATTTCCAATTGCTCCCCCGACTAGGAACCCAAAACTACAATCGATGAGAGCTCCTTTCATTTCTCCGTTTCTGCGGTAATATAGAACACCCATCACGAAAAACACGGCCGCAATTCCGAAAAGTCGTGCATAGCCTTGAAAAAAACTCCCTGCCATACCGCTATTTTCGATATGTGTGAACTGCATCCCCCACAATATAAATATTTCATTCAAATCAACGTAGGCCCGAATTAAAAACTTAGAAAGCTGGTCCAGTACAACAACGATGAGTGCAATGACGTAAAAAAGCATGCTCGTCCTTCTTTCTTGCAAAATTTTGCAAATCTATGCAAGTAGTATAGATATATTTTTTATGTTCGTCGAGTTCGGCAGTTAGTAATTTGGCGCCGGCGTCGTCAGCTTCGTTCTCCAAGCCTGACTTTACTGCTCCTTCAATTGAAATATTTCTTCACCAATGACAATATAGTTGAAGTATAATTTCACAGTCTCTATAATGGAAACATGGAAAAAGTTGGGCGACTGCGGAGGCGGCTCTCCGCAAAGTTCGCCTTAGTTAAGGGGGGAAATGATGAATTCGAAAACACATGCCTATCGAGCAGCTTTGTTCTGGCGGTTGTTCTCGAACTATTTCGTGCTCATTTTGATTCCCGTCATCGCCGCCGGCATCCTTGCTTTCTTCTATTTCGCGCGTCTCATCGAGAAGGACGCCGAGAAACTGAACGCCGTCGTGATGAGCCATTTCTCCGAGCAAACCGACACCGCCTTCCACGCGCTCCAGACGAACATGATCGACATGCTCAGCACGTCCAACTTGTCCGGCTTGCTTCGCGAAACGGACACCTCGCCAGAAAACCGTCGCCGCTCGGAGCTGATCCATACGCTGCGCGAGCAGCTGATCTCGCTGCAATCCGCCGAGTTGGCGTCGAAAGCGTTCTTGTATTTCGAGGACCAAGACTTGGTCATCGACGCCGATACCTATACCGATAAGGACTACTTCTTTCAATTCCGGTACCCGCTGAACCCGCAGGAGAAAACCGCCTTTCTCTCGCAAATGACCGGCAAGAAAATGATGCAAGTCAGCGACCCGTACGCTTCGCATTTATCCGTCCTGATGAGCTATCCGTTCAACTCGGACGAACCCGACGTGTACTTGGTCGTGAACGTCCATCTGGATCGGCTGCAAAGCCGAATGGACATTCCGGAAAAGTGGGTGACGGGCACCGCGCTCGCCGACAACGACGGACGAGTAATCAGCCAGTCCGGATTGACCGAAAGCGAAACGCGATGGCTGCAGGAGCGCGTACGCTCGCAGATGAAGCCGTTTCAATTTTTAGTTTCCGACGGGAAAGCGCTGTCATTGTCGCGATCCAATTACAACGGAGCATGGTATTACGTCAGCATCGTCGACCTGCACACGCTGCTGAAGCCTGTGCACACGGCCCGACTTGTCGCTTGGGTGTTTCTGGTGTTTTTCCTGACGGTCGGCGGGCTCGTCTCGTCCTATTTCAGCAAGCGTCTGTGCGAACCGATTCAGGAAATTAAGGAAGGGCTGAAGCTGCACCGCGCCTCGCAAGCGCCCATTCCCGACGAAGGAGACGACTTCGACGCGATCAAGCGGTTCTCCCAGTTGATCGTAACGGAAAACAAACAGCTGTCCCAGATGGTGAGCGGAATGATGCCGATCGTGCAGGAGCATTTCGTCACCAAAATATTACTCGGCGAATATCGGGACGCGCTGTCCATCGAAATATACGCGAAGGAAATCGACTTTCCGTACAACAAGAAAGCGATGCGAACGGCGCTCGCCGTCGCGTTGCATTACGAGCCGTCCGTAGACGAACGCATGTCGGAGACGTCGAAGTCGTTCCTGATGGCGGAGCTGAAGGAACGCATTCGGAAGGCGTCGCCATCTGCCGTATGGCTGTGCCAGACGAAGCCGGGCATCGTCGCCTGCGTCGTGCATCACGATCCGTTCCTGCGGTTCGGGCCGAACGATGCAGCGGAGTTGATCGCCATCATCCTGCGGCACTACGGCAGCTACTTCAAGGCGACGATCGGGATCGGGAAGACGGTGCACGCCATCGAAGATTTGCATATATCTTACGAGCATGCGGCTTCCGTCCTCAAATATCGGGGTCTCGACGAGGAAGTGGAAATTTGCACCGACCGATCCGAACCGGACGGTCCGCCATGGGATAATTTCTTGTCCGTACAGGACATCAATCGAATGATGAACCAGTACAAGACGAAGGAATACGACAAGCTGCTCCAAGCGGCGCTTGAGCTGCTGGAAGAAGGCCGACGGCGGCGCGCCAGCGCCAGCCAAGTCAAACATATGTGCGCGGATGTGCTGAACGCGTGGATACGCGCGGTCGGGACGGAGCATCACGATGTGAACGTGCCGTTTTACTCCGGCTTGTACGATCGTCTGAACCGCTGCATGACCTGGGACGACCTGCAGCGTTGCATGCAATCCGTCCATGCCCTCTTATTTCCGACTTCGGAAGCCGGCGACCGCGCAAAGCGGATTTCCGATATTTTGGACTACATCGACGCGAACTACAATCAGGAGTTGTCGATCGAATACTTCGCCGCTGTGATGAACATGTCGGTCGGCCACTTCAGCCGGACGTTCAAGGAGGAGGTCGGGGAGAAGTACGTCGAGTACATCGCCAAATGTCGGGTACGTAAGGCGAAGCAGTTTCTGCTCGAATCCGACATGACGATCGACGACATTGCCGAGGCGGTCGGATACTGGGGCCGTAATTCGTTCATCCGTACATTCCGGAAATACGAAGGTACTACGCCCGCGAAGTACCGTTCTGCGTATCAATAAACGCCAAGAGACTTCATTTTTTCGGAAGTCTCTTTTTTTGATCGCGCCACGCGCGATCGCCGCCGCCGGCGCCTGCCGTCAAAACATGCGACTCCGCGCAAGAATGTACCCTATTCGGAGCGGGTTCGAACTTCGTATAGTAATGCCAACGGCGGGAACGCAAACGTTTATTTTAGGAGGTGGCAGGGGTGGCGGCACGTTCTTCTTATGTATGGCACATGATCATAAAACATAAAACGTTGTACCTGATGATGCTCCCCGGCATTTCGTTCTACTTGATCTTTAAGTATTGGCCGATGTACGGCGTCGTGATCGCGTTCCAGGACTATTCCATCGGTCGGGGCATCCTAGGCAGCAAATTCGTCGGCTTCAAACATTTCGTAGAGTTTTTCTACGTGAACCCGGACTCTTGGAAGCTGATCCGAAACACGGTCATGCTGAACGTGTACGATCTGTTGTTTCATTTTCCGGCGCCGATCGTGCTTGCCGTCTTGTTCCACGAAATCAAAAACAAGATGTTCAAGCGGTTCGTGCAAACCGTCAGCTACATGCCCCACTTCTTGTCGACGGTCGTCATCGCGGGCATCCTCGTCACGTTCCTGTCCCCTTCGACGGGCATCGTCAATCATCTGCTGGTCAAAGCGTTCGGCATCGAGCCGATCCTGTTCCTCGGCATGCCGGAATGGTTTCGGACGATCTACGTCGGCTCGGAAATATGGCAGAAGGTCGGCTGGGGCACAATTTTGTATTTGGCCGCGATCGCCGGCATCGACCCTACTTTATATGAGGCGGCCAAGATGGACGGCGCCAACCGGTTTCAGCAGATGCGCCACGTCACGTTCGTCGGCATGGTTCCCGTCATGATCATTCTGTTCGTGCTGACGCTCGGCAATTTCATGGAAAGCGGGTTTCAGAAAATTTTGCTCCTCTACAACACGATGAACTACGAGACTTCGGATGTCATCAATACGTTCGTGTACCGGCGGGGCATCCTGGACGCGGATTTCAGCTTCGCGACAGCGGTCGGTCTGTTCCAGTCGGCGATCGGCTTTCTGCTCGTCGTCGCCGCGAATCGGTTCGTCCGAAAATACGGCCAGACCAGCCTTTGGTAAAGGAGCGACGCCTTCATGAAAATGAAAGAAAGCATTCCGTCCCGAATCTTCGACCTGTGCAACTACGGAATCATGGTCGCGCTCGTCATCGTCATGACGTACCCGATGCTTTTCGTATTTTCCGCGTCGATCAGCGACAGCGCGCTCGTCGCCAGAGGGGACGTCGTCCTGTGGCCGAAAGGGGTGACGCTGCTCGCTTACGAGAAGCTGGTGTACAATCCCGATCTATGGATCAGCTACTGGAACACCATTCGCTATACGATCGTCCACACGGCGCTTACGTTGGTCGCGACCGCGGCGATGGCGTATCCGCTCTCGAAGCGGTGGCTGCCCGGCCGTCGCCCCATCTTGCTTATGGCCGCGTTCACGTTGCTGTTCGGCGGCGGCATGATACCGACCTTCCTCGTCGTGCAGCAGCTCGGCATGTTGAACACAATCTGGGCGATCGTGCTGCCGACGCTCATCAGCACCTGGCATCTGTTCATCATGCGGACGTTCTTCGAGGCGTTGCCCGAAGAACTGGAGGACGCGGCGACGATCGACGGGTGCGGTCCGCTCCAGGTGCTGTGGCGCATCGTCCTTCCGCTCTCGATGCCGGTCATGGCGACGATTGGCTTGTTTACCGCCGTAAACCAGTGGAACGCGTTCTTCGACGCGCTCATCTATCTGAACGACCGCGAGATGTATCCGCTGCAAATCATGCTCCGCAACATCCTCGTCGCTGGCACCAACGTGCAGGGCGAAGGCGATCTCAGTTACTTGGAAACGCTGAAATACGCCATGATCATGATCGCGACGCTGCCGATTCTTTGCGTCTACCCGTTCGTTCAGAAATATTTCGTGCAGGGTACGATGATCGGCGGCATTAAGGGATAGTCATAGATTCGCTCGAATCTATCTCTATATAAAACCAAAATATTAAGCTTTGGGAGGTTTGAACATGGACAGAAAATTATCTGCAACGTTATTGGCCGCTGTCATGCTTATCGGTACAATCGCGGCAGGCTGCGCCAACAACGACGAGGACGCCGCAGCCGGTACGCCGGACACGGCGGAGCCCGCAAAGCAGGAGCCCATTACCTTCTCCTGGCTCGTGTATGACCGCGTAGAAGGAAAGGTGCGCCAAGACTGGGAGATTTTCAAAGAGATCGAAGCGAAAACCGGCGTGTCGGTCGACTTCCAGGTCGTCAGCCAGGAGGGTCTGACCGAGAAAAGGCAAATTATGATCGCCACGAACTCCACCACTGACTTCATCGAGGTCGATAATCAGCAAGGCAGGGAGCACGGCCCGGACAACGTGTTCCTAAACTTGAACGACTATTTGGACTCCGCTCCGAACCTCGCGAAGTTTTTCGAAGCGTATCCCGAAGCGAAAGCGGTGGCGACGGGCGCGGACGGCGGCATCTACACGGTTCCGGTCGTTCAAGGGGATGCCGAGGGCAAAGGGTTTAACTTCATTTGGTACACGCGGAAAGACCTGATGGATCGGTTCGGGCTGAAACCTCCGACGTCGATTGACGAGTTTTACGAATTCTTGAAAGCTTACAAACAAAACATGCCGGACTCGTACCCGCTCATCTCCAACGCCATCGTCGGCGATACTGGCTTGTACACGACGTTCGGCCGCATCTTTACCGGCATTCACGGCTTCTTCAACCTCGATCCCGAGACCGATACATACGCCTTCGCTCCGTATCATCCCGGGTATAAAGACGCTATCGTCTTCCTGAATAAGCTGTATACCGAGAAACTGCTCGACCCGGAATACTCCTTGCTCACGCAAGCGCAATGGGAAGAGCGCATCTTAAAGGGCAAGTCGCTCGTGACGTACTTCTGGAAGGCCGATTTAGAAACGCTGCAGGAAAAAGCCCGCCAAGCCGGTACGCCCGACTACGAGCTCGACGCCATTCCGATGTTCGCCGCGGACGGCATTCGGACGTATCAGTTCTCTCGCCCGGTCATCGGAGGCGTAGGTCGCGCCGTCTCGGCCAACGTCAAGGACAAGGAGCGCGCTGTTCAGTTCCTCGATTATCTCGTCGGCGAGGAAGGTTCGAATTACTTGTCGCTCGGCATCGAAGGCAAGACGTACACGATGGTAGACGGAGAGCCGGTGTACATGGAAGCGTTCGGCCCGTCCCCGTTCGTTCCGCTTCGCAAAGACTGGGGCGTATGGTACGACATGGTGACGTTGGATAACGCCAAGTCGCGCGCGGCTTGGGAGCGAGGCCTCAGCGAGAAGAGCAAGGACATCAACGCGAGATACACCGAGTTTATTATTCCGGCGCCGAAGCAAATCGTAAAGACGCAAGAAGAGCTGGAGCTCGAAAAATCGAAGCTGACGAATCTGAACAAATTCCTCGAGCAGAAAATTACCGAATTCGTTACCGGGAAGACGCCGATCGACGACGCCTCGTATCAGGAGTTTATCGATCAAGCGAAGAAGCTTGGCGCCGACGAGCTGCTGAACATGTATAACGCAGCGTACGT
>NZ_DASQMZ010000048.1:0-7019 GCF_035645235.1 Paenibacillus sp. | reverse complement strand
CGCCGCTCCGGCCCCGCCGCGGGCCGGACGCCGCGCGTCCCGGCGCCCTCGCCGCAGCGGCGCCGGCTCGACCGGCTCTGGCGCCGCATCTACCGGCGTTACGGCGCCCGGCCGGCGACCGAGACGCTGCGCGATTACGCGGCGCGGCTGTCGGCGGCGTCGCCGGAGGCGCGCGACGCGCTGGTCGAGCTCGTGCGCCGCGACGAGGCGATCCGGTACGGGGCCGGCGGCGAACGGTTGTCGCGGCGGTGGCTCGACGCCATCTGGCGCCGCGTCGCGAAGCGGCCGAGCCGGAGCGCGGCGGGGCCGCTTCGCGAAACCCAAAAGGGCAGGCTATAATGGAGGGCGAGAAACGAAGTTCCTGAACAGGGTCTGGAAGGAGCGCTCGCATGAAGCCTGAAGAAACCACCATATTGTTGTTGCACGGTTTTCCGTTCGGTCCGGAGATGTGGAGCCGGCAGCGGGCGACGTTCGCGGCGAAAGGTTGCCGCGTCGTCGCGCCCGATCTTCGCCTCGAGACGTCGCCCGCGACGATGGACGACATGGCCGCGGAGGCGGTCGCCGCGCTGGACGCGGCAGGCGCGCGGCAAGCCGTCGTCGTCGGGTTTTCGATGGGAGGCTACGTCGCTTTCGCGCTGCTGGAGCGGTACCCGGAGCGCGTCGCCGGCCTCGCCCTCGTCGACACGCGCGCGGAAGCGGACGGCGAGGAAGGCAAGGCGGGGCGGCGCAAGCTCGCTGCGGAGGCGCTCGAACGCGGTCCGCAGGCGGCGGTCGACGCCATGCTCGGCAAGCTGCTTTCGCCGGCGACGCGGGAGCGCCGCCCCGACGTCGCGGAGGAGGCGAAGCGGATCATGCTGTCGACCTCCGGCAAGGCGATCGCCGCCGCCGCGCTCGGCATGGCGGAGCGGCCCGACCGTACCGCCATGCTGTCCGGCATCCGCGTCCCGACGCTCGTCGTCGTCGGCGAGGACGACGCGATTACGCCGCCGGCGCTCGCGCGCGGCCTCGCGGACGCGATCCCCGGCGCGGCGCTGCGCGTCCTTCCGGAGGCCGGCCATCTCGCCGTCATGGAGCGTCCCGAAGCGTTCGACGAGGCGCTGGCCGCTTGGCTCGAGAACATTTAAACATTGCCATGCGGGCGGCAAGTCTTGTAGAATAGTTTCAATTATCTTTAGGGGGCTCGGACTTACCGATGAACAAACCGAATGAAATCGTCGTCGTTCTCGACTTCGGCGGGCAGTACAATCAATTGATCGCCCGCCGAATTCGGGATCTCGGCGTGTACAGCGAATTGCTGCCGTACAATACAAGCGCGGACAAGATTCGCGAGTTGGCGCCCAAAGGCATCGTCTTCTCCGGCGGACCGGCCAGCGTATACGGCGAGAACTCGCCGCTGGTCGACCCGGGCGTGTACGAGCTCGGCGTCCCGATCCTCGGCATCTGCTACGGCATGCAAATGATGAGCCATCAGCTGAAGGGCAAAGTCGAAGCGGCGGGCAAGCGCGAGTACGGCAAGGCGATGGTTCGCTTCGCGCCGGATTGCCGTCTGACGACGGGCCTTCAAGGCGAACAGCAGGTGTGGATGAGCCACAGCGATCTCGTCGTCGAAGCGCCGGAAGGCTTCGCCGTCGACGCGAGCACGGAGCATGCGCCGATCGCCGCGATGAGCCACCGGGAGCGGAATTTGTACGCCGTGCAGTTCCATCCGGAGGTGCGGCACACGACGTACGGCAACGACATGATCAAGAATTTCTTGTTCGAGGTGTGCCGCTGCGAAGGCGAGTGGAGCATGACGACGTTCATCGAGGACGCGATCCGCGACATTCGCGAGCAGGTCGGCGACAAGAAGGTGCTTTGCGCGTTGTCGGGCGGCGTCGATTCGTCCGTCGTCGCCATCCTGATCCATAAGGCGATCGGGGACCGGCTGACCTGCATGTTCATCGACCACGGTCTGCTGCGCAAGGGCGAGGCGGAGAGCGTCATGGAGACATTCGTCGGCAAGTTCGATATGAAGGTCGTGAAGATCGACGCGCGCGATCGGTTCCTCGGCAAGCTGGCGGGCGTGGACGATCCGGAGCAGAAGCGGAAAATCATCGGCAACGAATTCATCTACGTGTTCCAAGAGGAATCCGCGAAGTTCGACGACTTCGAATTTCTTGCGCAAGGCACGCTCTATACGGACATCGTCGAGAGCGGCACGGCGACGGCGCAGACGATCAAGTCGCACCATAACGTCGGCGGCCTGCCGAAGGACATCAAGTTCAAGCTCGTCGAGCCGCTGAAGGCGTTGTTCAAGGACGAAGTGCGCAAGGTCGGCGAAGAGTGCGGCCTCCCGCCAGAGATCGTATGGCGCCAGCCGTTCCCGGGACCGGGCCTTGCGATCCGCGTGCTCGGCGAGGTGACGGAGGACAAGCTCAAAATCGTGCGCGAATCGGATGCCATCCTGCGGGAGGAAATCGCGAAGGCCGGACTCGACCGCGAAATCTGGCAATACTTCACCGCGCTGCCGAACATGAAGAGCGTAGGCGTCATGGGCGACGCGCGGACGTACTCGTACACGGTCGGCATCCGCGCCGTGACGTCGATCGACGGCATGACCGCCGATTGGGCGCGCATCCCGTGGGACGTGCTCGAGACGATTTCGACACGAATCGTCAACGAAGTCGACAACGTCAACCGCGTCGTCTACGACATTACGTCGAAGCCGCCGGCGACGATCGAGTGGGAATAATATACATGAAGATAGGAGACTCTAGGATTAGCCCTAGAGTCTCTTTCGCGTCTCGCCCTTTGGTTCGCGGACAGGTTCCAATATTTTCGTTGACAACATTCGACAGCAATTTTAGAATTTGTTCTAGACATGAAAACGCTTCCTGTCATAAGATGGACGACTGTGACCCGGTAAAAAATTTTTGACGAAGGTTGTGCTTATCTATGGGACAAAGAAACGCGAGCGACACGGGAATTGCGAAGTACTTTGAGTTTTCGAAGTTCGGGACGAACTACCGGAAGGAAATCGTGGCGGGGCTGACGACCTTCTTGGCGATGGCTTACATCCTTGCGGTGAATCCTTTCATTTTGGGCGACGCGGGAATGGATATGGGGGCCGTCTTTACGGCGACGGCGATCGCGGCCGCCATCGGGACGCTCATCATGGGGATCGTAGCGAAATATCCGATCGCGTTGGCGCCGGGGATGGGGCTTAACGCCTTCTTCGCCTACACCGTCGTGCTCGGTATGGGCATTCCGTGGGAGCAAGCGCTCGCCGGCGTGTTCGTCTCCGGGGTGCTGTTCTTGATCTTGGCGGTTACGGGCATCCGGGAGATGATCATCAACGCCATTCCGCAGGGCTTGAAGCATGCGGTGGCCGCGGGGATCGGGCTGTTCATCGCGTTCATCGGCTTGAAGAACGGCGGCATCGTCGTTGCGAATCCCGCGACGTTCGTTTCCTTGGGCGACTTCAGCAACGGGCCGACGCTGCTGGCCGTCTTCGGCATCATCGTGACAGCGACGTTGATGACGCGCAAGCTGACCGGCGCCATTTTCTACGGTATTCTAATCACCGCTGTCGTCGGCATGATCTTCGGCGTCGTGGAATGGCCGAAGAGCATCGTTGCCGCTCCGCCCGCCGCTTCCGCCTTCGGCGCCTTGTTCGGGCCGCTGACGGACATGTCCGTTATGTTGACCGGCACGATGTTGGTTGTGATCTTGACGTTCTTGTTCGTGGACTTCTTCGATACGGCGGGCACCTTGGTCGGCGTCGCCAGCCAAGCAAACCTGCTTAAGGACGGCAAGCTGCCGAGAGCGGGCAGAGCGCTGGCTGCCGATTCGATCGCGACGATCGCGGGCTCCGTCGTCGGAACGTCCACGACCACATCGTATATCGAATCCTCCACCGGCGTCGCCTCGGGAGGCCGGACGGGGTTCACGGCCGTAGCGACGGCGATCTTCTTCCTGCTCGCCCTGTTCTTCTACCCGGTCATCAGCACGATCGCGATGCAAGGCGCCGTGACCGCCGCCGCGCTCGTCATGGTCGGCGTGCTAATGGCGTCCAACCTAGGCAAGATCGAATGGGATCAGTTGGAGGAATCCGTTCCGGCGTTCATCACCGTGATCGCGATGCCGCTGACCTACAGTATCGCGACCGGCATTGCGCTGGGCTTCATCTTGTACCCTCTCACCAAGATCGTGAAGGGCGACTTCAAGAAAGTGCATCCCGTCATGTATGTCATGTTCGTCGTGTTCCTGCTGTACTTCCTCTTCTTGCGGGAGTAGAGGCCGGAAGCGATTCCGATGCCGAACAACAAACCGGACAGCGCTGCGTGCAGGCGCCGTCCGGTTTTTTTTGTGTGTCGAAATCGCGATGGGAGGAGACTCGTCCCGTGCGTGCATCCGTCGTACGCCGCGTGCGATCCGGACAAAAATCAGCTATTGCTGTTCCACGGCCGGAGAGCGCAAAATTTGAGCATCATCCACGGAAATGAGCAAATATTGAGCATTCCGCAGCATGCGCCGGGCTTCAAGTGTGTCGGGGGCGGCGGGCTCGAAGGTTCGGCACAGGCGCGAACCGTCGGATATCCGCGCAGTGGGGACGAGGCAGAGGCGCCGGCCCGCCTGCGTGCGCTGGAACGTCGCACCGAACCCCCGAAGCACCGCCGGACAAGCGCCGGCGGCATTCGGCGCGGCTTATGAGCCCCGCTTGTATTCGCCGCATTCGAGACAGCGCTCGACGCTGACTTTCCGGGGGCAGCCGTCAAGCCCTGCCAAAGCGCAAGCGACCGGCGCTTCGTCGCATACGTCTGGGGACGTCGCCACGCAGTAGGGGCACTGCGCGACGAGCGCGGAGGCGACCCGGCGCACGAGGGAGCGCAGCGCGTGCTCGTCGTCGCGCAGCAGCAGCTCGGGATCGAAGGGCGGGAGGGTATGCGTTTTCAAAGGTAGGGATGGTTTCGGTTCGAACAATCGATTTCACTCCTCACGCCCGCGAGGAGAACGCAATTGCCAAAATAAGAGACACGCCCCCAAGGCGTGTCCGACTCCTAGGGCAGCTTGGCGATCGTTGCTTCGACTTGAAGCGGTAGACCCATAGCTTTGCGTCCTTCCCTTTCGGTAAAGTTTGCCGTTGACCTGTTGTATCCCATTATCGTAAAGAATCATGCGACGAAATCACTACTAAGATACCATAAGTTGGAACTCCGGTCACTACTTTTTTGGAACGGGCGACTTATGACAAAATACGAACTATATTGATTTCGGATAAGGGAATGTTCGCGTTTTGCGTTGACATTGCCATGTGAGCATTGGTACACTAGAGACAGAAAGAGAAAATTACCGAAAACGTGATTTCGTCCAGGGGCCGCGCGGCGGCGACCGGACTTTTGTTTTGTTTGCCAATAGATTTTTCATTCATGCAAAGGAGTTGTTCGAACTTGACTACACCGATCGTCGGCGTCGTGATGGGCAGCAAGTCGGATTGGGAGACGATGAAGCTCGCCTGCGACGTCTTGGAACAGCTCGGCGTGCCGTATGAGAAACGGGTCGTCTCGGCGCACCGGACGCCGGACCTCATGTTCGCGTATGCGGAGCAGGCGAGAGAGCGCGGCATCAAGGCGATCGTAGCCGGCGCGGGCGGCGCGGCGCATCTGCCCGGCATGATCGCCGCGAAGACGGAGCTGCCGGTCATCGGCGTGCCGGTGCAGTCGAAGGCGCTGAACGGGCTCGACTCCTTGCTGTCGATCGTGCAGATGCCGGCCGGCGTGCCGGTGGCGACGGTCGCGATCGGCGCGGCCGGCGCGACGAACGCGGGATTGCTCGCTGCGCAAATCGTCGGCGCGTACGATCCGGAGGTCGCGGCGCGGCTTAAGGAACGCCGGGAACGGACCCGGGCGGAAGTCGAAGCGATCGGCGATAACCTGCCGTAAAATGGAGAATACTATTCCTATGGAAACTCTTAACATGAAACGAATCCTGCCGGGCGCCACGATCGGCGTCCTCGGCGGCGGCCAGCTCGGCCGCATGCTCGCGCTCAAGGGCCGCGAGATGGGGTACCGATTCGCGACGCTCGACCCGACGCCGGATTCGCCGTGCGGCCAAGTATGCGACCGGCAAATCGTAGCGCCTTACGCCGACGAACGGGCGGCCCGCGAGCTGGCCTCCCTCGCCGACGTCATTACGTATGAATTCGAAAATGTGAACGCCGCCGTCGCCGCGATTCTCGAGCGCGAGTCGTATGTGCCGCAAGGCAGCGAGCTGCTGCGGACGACGCAGCATCGGCTGCGCGAGAAGCGGGCGGTCGAAGCGGCGGGCGTACGGGTGGCGGCGTACCGCGACATCGCGACGGTCCACGACCTGCGCGAGGCGCTGCAGGCGTTCGGGACGCCGGCCGTGCTGAAGACGGCGACGGGCGGCTACGACGGCAAAGGACAAGCCGTCATTCGCCGCGCGGCGGACGCTCCCGAGGCGTTCACAACGCTGGGCGGCGGCGCGGTGGAGCTCGTGCTCGAGCAGTTCGTCGACTTCGAGCGCGAGCTGTCGGTCGTCGCCGCCCGCAGTCCGTCGGGCGAAGTGCGGACGTTCCCGCCGGCGGAGAACGTGCACGTCGGCGGCATTTTGCACACGTCGACGGCGGCGCCGGGGCGCATTCCGGCGGACGTCGAGGCGCGCGCCCGCAAGATGGCCGCAGACATCGCGAACCACCTGAACGTCGTCGGGCTGATCGCCGTCGAGATGTTTTTGCAGCGCGACGGCACGCTGTTCGTCAACGAGCTGGCGCCGCGTCCGCACAATTCCGGCCATTATACGATGGACGCCTGCAACGCGTCGCAGTTCGAGCTGCATCTTCGCGCCGTCTGCGGCTTGCCGCTGCCGGAGCCGAAGCTGCTGACGCCGGTCGTCATGGTGAACGTGCTCGGCGAGCACGTCGAGCCGCTGCTTCGCTGGTTCGAGGCGGAGGGCGAGCGGACGCTGCCGGCCGGCGTCGACGCGAAGCTGCATCTGTACGGCAAGGCGGAGTCGAAGAA
>NZ_DASQMZ010000047.1:0-68038 GCF_035645235.1 Paenibacillus sp. | reverse complement strand
CCTCCCCGGAAAGCCCGGACGGCCGGAGCTGAATGGATTCCGAAAAATAAAAGAAGGATTGTCCCCGGTACGCGAACAGCGTCCGGGACAATCCTTCTTCCTTTTACATCGCTTCGCCTTCCACGATCAACCGCCCTCTCGTGACGTAGGCGTTGACGTTTTGAATCGGCCGATGAATGTATTCTTCGGTGCGGCCGATGCAAAGCTTGGCCATATAAATGCGATGCGCGGAAATTCGTTTGTTCGACCGGATGACGGCTTCGCCGCCGCTCTGGCCGCCGACGGACATTAACGAGATCATCCCTCCGGCCTCCAGCTCCCCGCCTCGGCAGACGGCATATGCGCCTTTATACACGATGCAGTTTCGCGCGAACAGCCGGCTTTGGAACGTTCCTTCGTTCGTCACGACGATATCCCCGTTCGACTTGATCGTCGAACCGTTGCATTGCGCGAATTCGATCGCGACGTTCGCCTCCTGCATAAGCTCGATCGTCTCGAACGATTCCTTCGTCAACGCCGCGAGACGCTGCAAGGGCTCCAAGGCATCCAGCGCCAGAAAATCTCGGGCATTCGCGAACGCCTCCAAGTGCCTTCGCAAGTCGGCCCATTCCTCGGTTTCCAACTTCCGAATTTGCGAAACCGTCGACAACGCCTCCCGGACCGCGTCCGGCAAGCCGGCATACTTGGTTTGCACGAGCGTAGCGACGATTTGCCCGATTTGGGCGGTCCTCCCCTTCTCCCGCACGATCCGCGCGAGCTGCGCCGCCGCAGAGACGACCTGCTCCAATTGTTCGCTTAACGCTTTCGTCTGCGAGTATAACCGATTGTATACGACGCCGAAGTAACCGGAGTACAGCGAGCTGTTCGTCGCGTTCCCGTGAATGTAGATGCTTCCCGTCGCCGCGATCGAGGAGCCGTACACATTCCCGAAGACGTATACGTTGCCGAGCGACTCGATGATCATGCCTTCCAACACGTTGCCGTATACGACGACGTCCCCGGAAAACAAAATATTGCCGCTGCTCAAATCGACGTCGCCGTAAATGACATGCTCCGTCGTAATCTCGAACCGCTTCGCGTGCTCCCCCGACATCTTCGGACGGCCGGCTTTCCGCGCGAACACTTCCCCGGAGGCCGTAATGTCGACATGCCGTCCGGCGCGAATCGGGATATCGGCGGGCGGCTCGGGCAAGATCGGTTGATTGTACACGTTCCTGCCGCTTCGGCCCGGCACGGGCGCGGTACGCACGGCGATTCGGTCGCCGGCGCTCGCCTGCGGGATGCGCAGGTGGTTTTTGAAGTCGATGGCGCCGCCAAGCTCGCGGAATACGCTCTCCACCTTCTCCGAGAAGAAGAGCGTCAGCTCCGCGTCCTTGGACGGTACCGGCTCGATCCCCTGCGCGATCAAGACGGGCTCGAAGGAAGGGGCGGAAACCTCTCGAACGATCGCAGGAAGGCTTAAATTATAGGCGATGCCGAGCTCCTGGATTTTCGCGATGACGGCGGCGCTGGACAACGTCTCGACGATATTCCCCTCATCCTCGACGCCTTCCACCGATAACCGGGCGGCAGGTCCCGTCTCTTTCAGCTTCCATCTGCCCCTCGTGCGCTTGCGGACGCGCAGAAACGCTCGAAGCCCGTCCGGCGTAACGTCGATCTCGAACAATGGCGGCTCCTCGATCCGCCAGGTCACCCGATCCCCCTTCTGAAGAGGCGTCTTGCCGTCGACCGGCACGCCGTTCACGAACAGCCGGACGGGCGGCACTCCCTCTACCGCGACGTCCCCGGGCAAATACGCTTCATCGTAATGAATCGATATGTCCCCGTTGACGACTGCCGCCCGACTGCCCTCTCCCGCGGACGCCTCTTGGCGATCTTCCTCCCATGCGGCCTCTGCCGACCGACCCTCGCCGAGGTAACGGATCATCCGCAGCAGCTCTTCGTCCGTCATGCCGCGATCGTTCATGCTTGCATCACTTCCATCGGCTTCCGTCGCATTCGCTTTGCAGCCACCTTTCCAATGGATCCGCCGGCAGAGGGCGCGAAATATAGAAGCCTTGCGCTTCGTCGCAGCCCCAGTCCAGCAGCGTGTTCCATGCGCGCTCGTCTTCTACGCCTTCCGCGACGACGCCCATTCGGAGATTGTGCGCGAGCTGAATGATCGATCGAACGATAACGGCATTGTCGTTGTCGTCGGCCATCTGCAGGACGAACGATTTATCGATCTTCACCTGCGAGACCGGCAGCTGCTTCAAATACGCGAGCGAGGAGAAGCCTGTGCCGAAATCGTCGATCGCCAGCTTTACGCCTCTCGACTTCAGCTCCTCTAAGATCACCATCGCGCGAATCGTATCGGTCATGAGAAAGCTTTCCGTAATTTCCAGCTGAAGCTTGCATTCTTTGAGATCGTAGGACCGGAGCAACCTGGACACCAGCTCCGGAAAATCTTGATCCTGAAGGCTTCGGACCGATAAATTTACGGCGACGCTCAGATCGACGCCCCGGCTTTCCCATTCTTTGCATTGCCGGATCGCTTCTTCCAGTACCCAGCACGTCAACGGATGAATCATGCCGACTTGCTCCGCGAGCGGGATGAAGTCGGAGGGAGCGATCATGCCGTGCTCCGGATGTTCCCACCGGATTAACGCTTCCACGCCGGTAAGCTCGCCGGTTCGGAGGCGAATTTTCGGCTGGTAATGCAGTCGGAACTGCCCCTTCTCGATCGCTCCCCGCAAATCGCCCATCAGCGTTAAATAATAAGGGTCGTTCTCGTCGGACTGTCTGTCGTATAACGCGAAATCCATGCCTCGCCGCTTGGCCTGGTACATCGCGACATCGACGCAGCGCATTAACTCGTCCGGCTCTTCCCCGTGCTCGGGACTGAGGGCGATGCCCATGCTGACGCCGACCGCCAAGGTCACGCCGTGAATCACTCTCGGCTGCTCTATGGATTGAACGATCGTTCGCGCGACGTCCGCCGATTCCTCGGAGCCGACGGATGGCAGCAGCGCCGCGAATTCGTCGCCGCCGAGTCTCGCGACGAGCGCCCCTTGATGCTCCAGGCTGCGCAGCTCGCGGCTGATCGTGCGCAGAAATTCGTCGCCGTACGAGTGTCCCAGCGTATCGTTGATCGTCTTAAAGTGATTCAGATCGAACATGAGCAGCGCGAACGGCTTCCCTTGCAACGAGCGAATCTCCTCGTACAGACGCGTACGGTTCGGCAGCCCCGTCAGCGTATCGTGCATCGCCATATACCGGAGCTTGGCCATCTGCGCTTTCCGTTCCGTGATGTCCCGGATCGTGCAGGCGTACAGCAGACGCTCCTCTACCTGCGTCTTATGAATTTGAATTTCGGCCGGGAACGACACGCCGCCGCTCGCGAGCGCCTCCAGCTCGAAGATGTGGCCGCGGCGATCGCCGCCGTCCGCGTCTTGGAGATACTCTTGGAAAATCGATTGGCGGAACAGGCGCTCGACGCTCGACCCCAGCAGCTCCTCCTGCGCGTACCCGAACATCCGCCGCACGGCGGGATTCACCGACGTGACGACGCCTTGATCGTCGAACGTAATCATCGTATCCAGCGACGTCTCTCCGATGACCTTCGCCATCGCTTCCGCCCGCTGCAGATCGGAAGCGAGACGAAGCAGCCGGCCGTTGGCCAGCTCCAGTTCCTTCGTTTTCTCGTTTAACAGCTTCGTCTGCTCCAGCAGCCGTTTCCCGTTCAGATGCATCTCGATAAAGCTGTCGACTTTAGACTTCAGCACGTCGGGGTCGAACGGCTTAAAAATATAATCGATCGCGCCGAGCGTATATCCGAAATGGACGTGCTCCGGATCCTGGTTAATTGCGGTAATAAAAATAATCGGCGTATGTCGGCTGCGATCGCGGGCTTTAATGAGCTTGGCCGTCTCGTACCCGTCGATGCCCGGCATCTGGACGTCGAGCAAAATCAGGGCGAAATCCTCCCGAAGAATTTGCCGTAACGCGGCTTCGCCGGAATCGCATTTATATAAGGAAACGTATTTAGATGATAGCAGGGCATCCAAAGCAACCAAATTCTCGGGACGGTCGTCCACAAGCAACACATTGATTTTCTCGCCAGACGTAACGTTCATGACTTTCTCCTTCCCTTGGAAAACGTTACTTTTTCGGCTTCGCGCTCAACCAGACGCGCAGCAACGCCAATAACTTGTCCGAATCGACCGGCTTGACGAGATAGTCGGACGCTCCGGCTTCGATGCTCGCTTCCCGGTCCCGCTTCATCGCTTTCGCGGTCACGGTGATGATCGGGAGCGCCGCATACTGCGGCATGCTCCGAATGCTTCGAATCGCTTCGTACCCGTCCATCACCGGCATCATGACATCCATGAGTACGAGATCGATGTCCGGATGATTTTGCAGCGTTTGAATCGCGACCGAACCGTCCTCCGCGAACAACACTTGAATGCCGTAAGACTCCAACCGGGCCGAGATCGCGATCACGTTCCGAATGTCGTCGTCCACGACGAGGATCGTGCGGCCGGCGAATTCGGCGACTCGCTTCTCGGGAGGCGCCGGGCGGGCCGCTGCTTGGACCGCTGCTTGTTGCGCTTGCGCCACGTCAACTACCGGCGCCGCGCCGGAAGCTTGTCCGAACGAGTCGGACCGCGTTTCGGGCGGCGACAGCTCTTCCCGCCGCCGCTGCTCGAACGGCTCCGCCTCGACAGGCAGCTCGAACGTAAATACGCTTCCCGCGCCCGGCTCGCTCTCCAAAGTAATTTCGCCGCCCAGCAAGCCGGCCAGCTCCCGGGAGATCGACAGCCCCAGCCCCGTCCCCCCGTACTTTCGCCGAATCGATCCGTCGATTTGTACGAATGCCTCGAAGACGCTCTCCTGCTTCTCCTTCGGGATGCCGATGCCGGTATCCGCGACAGCGAACGCGATCCGCGGGACGCCGTCCTCCCGCTTCGTCGTCCGGATCGAGCAAGTCACGCTGCCGCGATCCGTAAATTTGAACGCGTTGGACAACAAGTTTCGCAGAATTTGCTGCAAACGCAACGGATCGGTGCGAATCGATTCGGGGAGTCCGTCGGCGACGTCGAGGCGAAGCTCCACGCCCTTCTGTTGCGCGAGCGGCCCGAAATTTTTTCTTATGAACGCCTCGATGTCGCGGATCGAAATTCGTTCCGTCTGCATTTGCATCTTCCCCGACTCGATGCTCGCCAAGTCTAAAATTTGATTGATGAGCGCTAGTAAGTCGTTGCCCGAAGAGTACATCGTATTCGCGAATTCGACCTGCTTTTCCGTCAAATTGCCGTCCTTGTTTTCGGATAGCAGCTTCGCCAGAATCAACATGCTGTTCAGCGGCGTTCGCAGCTCATGCGACATATTGGCCAGAAACTCCGATTTGTACGTGGAAGCCGTTAGCAGCTGTTGTGCATGCGCTTCCAGGTTTTTCTTCGCTTTGGCCGCTTCCTCGGCCTTTTCTTCCAAATCCGCATTCAAATCCTCGAGCTGGGCCTGCTTCTCTTGCAGCTGTTTCTCCGATTGCTGAAGCGCCGCGGTTTGTTCCTCGAGCTCCGCGTTCGTTTGCATTAGTTCTTCCTGCTGCGCCCTCAACTCTTCCGCGTATTGCTGAAGCTCCTCGGTTAAGTGTTGCGATTTTACGAGCAGCGAGGCGATCCGCTGTTGATTTTTCGCCTTATTGAACAACATGCCTGCGCGCGGGCAAAGCTGCTGAAGCAACGCGTCCTGCTTGTCCGACAACGGGGAGCGCACCGCGATTTCCAGCAGCCCCTCCACGGCGGAGGCGCTTTGGATCGGAAACAGATATACCGCGGCCGCGGTTCGCTCGATCAAGCCGGTCGTAATTCGGAGCTCCCGGGCCTCGACCCCGTCCAGCACTTGCCTCTTCCCGGTACGGATCGCGTCGCCGGCAAGCCCGTCCCCCGGAACCAGCACCCGCTTCAGCAACGGAACGGATTCCTCGGGAACCGCATGCGTCGCGGTCAGCTCGTACCGTTCGTCGTCCGCGGCCGAGACGTAAACTACTCCGCAGTTCGCGCCGATGGCAGGCGTCAGCTCGCGGATCAGCCGCTCCGACAAATCTTTCACGTGATCCGATTGCTGCAATTCGCCGATGATCCGATCTAGATGCGTATGAATCCATAAATTTTCTTCGTTTTTGAGCGACAACGTTCGAGATTCGTTGTACCGCTCCTGCAGCGTATCCGCCATCCGATTGAACGATTGCGCGACGAGGCCGATTTCGTCTTGAGCGGCGTAGGGAACCCGTACCGAAGAATCCATGTCTCCCGCGGCGTACTCGTTCATGACGAGCGACACGCGCCGCATATTTCTCGCGATCGAACGCGTAAAGAAGAACGTGATCAAGCTGCCGAGCAGCAAGATGACCGCCGCCAATATGACGATCCCGCCCGCGGTATCCCGATATTCCTCCTCCAACGTTCTTGAAGCTTCCTGCATCGAGTACCGGCTCGATTCGGTCAAGCGGTCGATGGCGGCGAACAATGGATCTTGATGCTGCGACGCTTCTTCCGTCAGCAAGATCGACGCTTCGTCGGTTCGTCCCGACGTCGCCAGTTCCATAACCCGTTGCTGGAAGGCGAGGTAGGCTCCCCCTGTACGGCGAATCTCGGAAACCGCCACAGCCGTCTGCGAATCATTGGCCAATCGCTCCATCTCCGTAAACCAGCGAACCGCGGATTCCTGCGCCGCCGCCATCTTCCGCAGCTCCGCTTCCTTCACCGCCTCGGATTTCGCTAGGATGTAGTTCCGCATGCTTCGTGCTATAATACTCAAATCGTGCTCGATCGCGGCGGCCGTCGTCGTCTTCGGGTATTCCGATTCCGTGACCCGCTTCGCCATGTCATGGAAGTGAGCCACGCTTCCCAGCGCGATGACCGTCAATAATAGCAGGCAAATCGCAACCGAACCGTACCCAATAAATAGCCTTGCGCCAATCTTCATAGTAAGTTCCTTCCCTACCGGATAAAATATAGTTCGTGCGAAACCTGATCGGGACAATTGTCCCAATTTTTCGACAGCATCGTTCGCGATTCGCGAACTTTCTCCAATTATATTCCCTGCCGCTCTTCGTTATCAATTTAATTTTTTAGGGAGAGTTCCAGATGTCCGTCTTTGCGTCTAGGCTGAAAGAAATCCGAAAGAAGAACCGCATGACGATGCCCGAGCTCGGCCGGCGCATCGGAGTCGCCAAGAGCACGATCGCCGGCTACGAGAACGGAGACCGCGAGCCCTCGCTCCGGATCGTCGCTTCCATCGCCCGGGTATGCAACGTGTCGTCGGACTATTTGCTCGGGTTGACCGATCTCCTCGACCCGGCGCCGAAGAAAACCGTTCGGCCGGCCGGAGGCTTCCATTGGAAAGGGGAGCCGCTGACGGAGGAGGAGCTTGAACTCGTGTTGTCCCTGCTGCAAAAAACGCAGACGTCCGCCGGAACCGATGCCGGCCCCAAGGCGCTGCCGAAATGAGGGATCCCGAATGCAAACCATCATCGCTTCCCTTCGTCACCATCGACTGACGAAGGAGACCCGTCGCCTACTAGGAATGACAGGAGCGATCAATTCGCAAGACGCGGACATTTCCAATCATCTCCTTCGGTTGTATCGTGAGGAACTGATCGGCGCGGAGCAATATATCTATATCGAGACGAAGCTGCTTTTGAATCGATTTTGCCTCGCCGCGGAGCGGCTGTTTCCGGCTCGAGACGTATCGATGGGCGTTTATTTTTACGACGCTCCCGCGAAGCGACTATGGTCCGGGGGCGGACCGAACGTTCCGCCCGGTTACACGGAATATGCGAACGGATTATCCGCGATCCCCGACATCGTCCTTGGCGATACCCCGGTATACGTGAACGGCGTGCTGCCGATCGACGACGTCGACTCGTCCGAGCATGTCGTGGCGTTAAATCACCGACGGGAATTGCTCCGCTCGGGCATTTCGTCCTTCTGCGCCGTCCCCCTCACGCACGAAGGGAACATTATCGGACATGCGAATTTATATTCGCATCGCCCGAAAGTATGGAGCCCGCACGAAATCATGCTTATTAAACACCAGGCGAGGGGCATCGAAAGCAAGCTGCTCCAGGCGAAAGCCCGATTCATTCAGGCGGCCGCCGTGATGTAACCATAATCCGGAGGAGTTGCGTTGCCATGACGTTACCATGCGCCCCCTTCGTCCTGCCGGCGGAGCCGATGGGGCCGATCTCGCGGGAGGACATTCCGGAAGGGCCGGATTGGGGCTACCAGCTGAAGTGGGACGGCGTCCGCGCCCTCTCGGTCGTCCAAGACGACGGCCTAGTCGAGCTGTATTCCCGCAAACTGCTGCGCAAGAACGAGGTGTATCCGGAGGTCGTGCGCAGATTGCAGCAGGTGCAAGGCTCGTACGTGCTCGACGGAGAGATCGTCGTCTTCGACGCGGCGCTCGGCCGCCCCGTCTTCCAGCAGGTGCTCCAGCGGGAACGTACCCGCACCGCGGCGACGCGCGCGGCCAGCGCCGCGGCCCGCCCCGTCTCCTACGTGCTGTTCGATCTGCTGGCGGCGAACGGCGAAGATCTCCGCAGCCGCCCCTACGCCGAACGGTACGCCCGGCTGCGCGAGGCGTTCCCGCCGACCGGCGACCCGTCCTTGTTCGTGACGGACCTATTCGACGACGGCCCCGCGCTCTGGCGCTGGGTCGAGGAGCGCGGCTGGGAGGGCATCGTCAGCAAGCGTCTCTCCGCCCCGTATGCGGAAGGCAAGCATCACCGCGACGCGTACAAGAAGCGAGCGATCCAACGGTACGACGCCTTGTGCGTCGGCATTACGTTCCGCGACGGCCGGGTGGCCAGCCTTGCGCTGACCTATGATGGCGCGTACTTCGGCCGCGCCTCCCTCGGGCTGAACGGCCGCAGCCGCGCGGCCCTCGCCGCCTACGCGGGGGCGCACCGCGCCGCGGGCGCTCCGTTCGGCGGCGGGGCGCCCGCCGACCTGAAGCGCGAGACGGTCGTATGGCTCGACCGTCCGTTCCCGATCGCCGTCACGGGACTGGAGGTGACGGCCGACGGGCTGCTCCGGCATCCGAAGCTGGCCGACCCGCCGGCGCTGGAGCGATTTCTCGCCGCCTCGCTCGCCGGCCTCCCCTGAGGAACGGATTCGTTCGTTCCTCCCCGCCCTTTTCCCCCTATTCGATTCCCTCTGCTCCGTCCGCGGTCCGGGCCGTCTTCCGCGGAGCGGAGGAACAACTATTGGCATACTCGAACCCCCGCTTCCGGGGCAACCTATTCGTTACATACCATCATCCGGCATCGCCGAACCCTACGGGCGTTCGTATCGGGAGTGAGGTTGTTATGGGACTTAATCTTTTATGGATTGTGCTGTTAATCGCGTTAACGGCATTCTTCGTCGCGACGGAATTCGCGATTATCCGCTTGCGATCGAGCCGGGTGGACCAGCTCGTCATGGAGAACCGCAAGAACGCGCTGGCCGTACGCAAGGTGACAACTAACTTGGACGCCTACTTATCCGCCTGCCAGCTCGGCATTACGATCACCGCGCTCGGCCTCGGCTGGCTGGGCGAGCCGACCGTGGAGGAACTGCTCCATCCGCTGTTCCAAAGCCTCGGACTCGCCGAATCGGTCTCGAAGCTGCTCAGCTTCTTCATCGCCTTCGCCGTCATCACGTATCTGCATGTCGTCCTCGGGGAGCTCGCGCCGAAGTCGCTCGCGATCCAGAAGGCCGAGCAGGTGTCGTTTTGGTTCGCCGTGCCGATCATCTGGTTTCACAAGCTCATGTATCCGTTCATCTGGCTGCTGAACGGCTCGGCGAATCGGTTCATCCGCATGTTCGGCCTGAGGCCCGCGAGCGAAAGCGAAGAAGCGCATTCCGAGGAAGAAATCCGGATTATCCTGACGGACAGCTACGAGAGCGGGAAAATCAACAAAACCGAATACGGCTACGTGAGCCGCATTTTTACGTTCGACGAGTTGACCGCTAGGGAAATCATGGTGCCGCGCACGGACATGGTGTGCCTGTATCTCGAGCAATCGCTGCAGGAAAACATCGAAATCATCTGGCGAGAGCAATATACCCGCTTCCCGGTCGCGCAGGGCAGCAAGGACAATATCATCGGCTTCGTCAACACCAAGAAGCTGTTTCTCTCGTACCGGAACAATCCGGAGTTCGATTGGACGTGCGTCATTCAGCCGGCGCTGACCGTCTCCGACGCGACGCCGGTCAAGGCGCTGCTGAAGACGATGCAGCAGGCGCGCGTCCACATCGCCATCCTCGTCGACGAGTACGGCGGCACCGCGGGTCTGATTACGATCGAAGACATTCTAGAGGAGATCGTCGGGGAAATCCGCGACGAATTCGACGCCGACGAGCGCAAAGAAATCGAGACGCTGCAGGAAGGCTTTCACTATATCGTGGACGGCACGGTGCTCCTGTCGGAAATCAACCAGCTGCTCGGCACGCATTTGGAAAGCGAGGACGTCGACACGATCGGCGGATGGGTGTACAGCGAGGCGCCCGACCTCGAGCCCGGACAGACGCGCGTCAGCGGAGACATCGAAATTACGGTGTTGGAAAAGGAAAAGCATCGCATTCGCAAGGTCGATATCAAACGGTTCGCGGAAACGCTCGAGCCGGAATCCGCGCAAGGAAAGTAGATCCATTCGAGAGCTCCGGCATTCGCCGGAGTTTTTTTCTTGCACAAATGTATACGTTTGTATACAATGGATGTTATTACACGGAATTAGGAAAGGGGGATGGCTCCGGTGGCCGAGACGTTCCGAAAATCGAAGATCGAGCATTATTTAACCGCGCTCGCCCTGCGTCGGTTGACGCTGAAGCAGCAGCTCGAACGCGAGGAATACGCCGGCATCCGCGATTATTTGCGAGGCCAGCTGTGCGCGATCGACTTGATCGTGAACGAGCTGTCCTCGGAATTCGCCGTCGAGCCGCCCTCGCCCGCATCCGACAAAGGAGAGGAGACGAAGCCATGAGCGCGAACGCCTCGAACGCAATGACGAATCCCGCCCCGCAGCCGCCTTCGCAGCATAACAAGCTGACGAAGGCGAAGCTGCTCCGAAGAAGTCTTTTCCTTACGCTCGGCGCGGCTTTCATGGCCGTGGGACTCGAAATCTTCCTCGTCCCGAACAACATTATCGACGGCGGCATCGTCGGCATCTCGATCATCGCGTCTCACTTATCCCACGTTCCGCTCGGTATCTTCCTATTGCTGCTCAACCTGCCGTTCTTGTTTCTCGGGTATAAGCAAATCGGCAAGACGTTCGCGCTGTCGACGCTGTACGCCGTCGCGGTCATGTCTTTAGGAACGTACCTGCTCCACCCGATTCCTCCGATCACGATCGACCCGCTGCTCGCGGCCGTCTTCGGCGGCATCGTGCTCGGCATCGGCGTCGGGATGGTCATCCGCTCCGGAGGCTCGCTCGACGGCACGGAAATCGTGGCGATTCTGCTCAGCAAGAAATCGGCGTTCAGCGTCGGCGAGATCGTCATGTTTTTCAACTTCTTCATTCTCGGCAGCGCCGGCTTCGTCTTCGGCTGGGACCGCGCCATGTATTCCTTGATCGCGTATTACATCGCCTTCAAGATGATCGACATTACGATCGAAGGCTTCGACGAGTCGAAGGCGGTCTGGATCATCAGCGAGAACGCCGAGGTCATCGGCGATGCGATCATGCACCGCCTCGGCCGGGGCGTCACGTATCTGAACGGCGAAGGCGGGTTTACCGGCGGCGCGAAGAAGGTCATTTTCTGCGTCATTACCCGTCTTGAGGAAGCGAAGCTGAAATCGATCGTGGAGGAGCGGGATCCCGCCGCGTTCCTGGCCGTCGGCAACATTCACGACGTGAAGGGCGGACGCTTCAAGAAGAAAGACATTCACTGAGTCAGACGGCCCCGAAACGCTCATACTAGGGAAAACGCGCCGGAACCGCGAAGGAGGTTTTCCCTTGTGAGCCCCACATACGCTGCGAGTCCCCCCGCCAAGACGCAAAAAGGCTTCGTCGTCATCGACGGCCACGAGCTGACCGTGACGAATCCGAACAAGCCGCTCTGGCCCGAGCCGGGAATTACGAAGCTGGAATTTCTGGACCGGCTCATCGCGTTATCCCCTTACCTATTGTCCTACACGTCGAATCGGTACTTAACGACCATCCGTTGGCCGCATGGCGTCGAGGGCGAATCGTTTTATCAGAAAAACTGTCCGAAGGGCGCCCCCGAATTCGTCAAGACGGCGACGTTCGGCGATATTCGCTATATCGTGCTCGATTCCTTGCCGACGCTCGTGTGGCTGGGCAATTTGGCCTGCTTGGAGTTTCACCCGTCGCTGCATTATATCGGGGACGAGCTGCCGGCGGAATGGCTGATCGACATCGATCCGACGCTCGAGGAGGAGCCTCGCATTATGGAGGCCGCGAAAATCGTCGTCGATCTGCTCGCCTCGCTCCGCATCCAAAGCGTCGCGAAGACGTCCGGCGCGACGGGCGTTCAAATTTACGTGCCGATTCGCCGCGGGTACACGTTCGAGCAGCTGCGCGCCGTCGGCAAATTTTTAGCGGAATACTTGGTGCAGGCGCATCCGAAGCTGTTCACCGTCGAGCGGCTGAAGAAGGATCGCGGGACGCTCATTTACTTCGACTACTTGCAGCATTGGCACGGCAAGACGCTGTCGGCGCCGTACACCCCGCGCGCGAAGCGGGCGGCGTCCGTCTCGACGCCGCTCTTCTACGACGAGCTTCACCCTCGGGTGAAGCCTTCGGATTTTCATCTGCGCAACATCGAAGCGCGCCTCGCCGCGCACGGCGACCTCATCCGGCGCGTCCCCCCGCAGTCGCTCGACCACGTGCTCTCCGGGCTGCGGTAACCGGCGCTACAGCAGGGGGGCCAGGAGCCTGCCGATCGTCTCTTTCCCTCTCTGCAGCCTCCCCCTCATAGCGAAGGCCGGGAGCCGAATTTCTTCGCTGTCGGCGATGTCCAGCAAGAGGTCGCTGGCGAACCGGTGCACGATTCGCTCGTCGAAGAACGCCGCGTTAATTTCGAAGTTGCTGAAGAAGCTGCGCAGATCCATGTTCGCCGTCCCGGTCGAGGCGAAGTGGTCGTCTACGATGACCGTCTTCGCGTGCATGAAGCCCTTGCGGTAGCGATAGACGCGAACGCCCGTCTGCAGCAGCTCCTCGACGTAGGAGAGCGAAGCCCATAGCGTCAGCTTCGAGTCCGCGACGCCCGGAATGACGACGCGCACGTCCACGCCCGACAGCGCGGCCGTCTTCAGCGACATCAACAAGCTTTGGTCCGGGATCAGGTACGGGGTGGTCACGTAAATTCGCTGCCTCGCGGTGCCGAACGCCCCGAAATACATCTCCAAAATCGTATTCCAGCTCGAGTCCGGTCCGCTGGGCACGATCTGCACCGTATCCGTCGCCGACACCTCGTGGCGGGGGAAATATTGCGTCGAGTACGGCAAGCGCTCCCCGCACACGAACTGCCAATCCCTTAGAAAACAGCGCTGCAGCTCGAGCACGGCATCGCCCATCAGCCGGACCGACGTGTCCCGCCAGTAGCCCAGCTTCTTATCCGTTCCTGTGTATTCGTCGCCGATGTTGATGCCCCCGACGTACCCGACCTTGCCGTCGACGACGGTGATCTTCCGATGGTTGCGGTAATTCAGCCGCTTGTCGAACAAGGCGATGAACGCCGGAAGAAAGCAATGCACATGGCCGCCCGTCGCCCGAAGTCCGTCCCAGAAGCCCCTAGGCGTCGAATAGGCGCCGATGCCGTCGTAGATGATCCGCACCTCGACGCCCTCCAGAGCCTTCCGGATAAGCGCATCGTGGAATCGCTTCCCCCATACGTCGTCGTTCCATATGTAATAAAGCATGTGAATGTGGTCCGTCGCCCGTTCGATGTCCTGCAGCATCACCCGATACGTCTCTTGCGCGGAGGCGAGTACCGTGGTGTCGTTGCGCGTCGTGATCGCCGCATCCGGGAAGCTGTTTAAGAGCCCGAAAAATCGGCTTTCCTCCCGCAGCGCCGGGTTCGGGAACGCCTCCGCCCGCATGAGCCGATGAATTTGCGGCAGCGGGTGGCGGCTGGCCTCCTCCGCCGTCTCGCGCTCCCTTCGCTTCACCATGGTCCGCTGACGGTATTCCCTAGCGATAAAGTAATACACGAGAAATCCGACGATCGGAAGAAAGAACGTGATCGTGAGCCAAGCGATTCCCTTCGACGGCCTCCGAAATTCGGCGACGAGAATCGTGGCGATTTGGAAAATGAACAGAAGCAGCGCAATCGTGAGCCAAATCATGATGTATTCACCCCCGGGCATACCGATTAGTATTTCCACGATTTCGCAGGGGCATTCCCGCCCTCCGCTTCGCCCCTTCGATCGACAAGTTCCGCCCCCTCCAGCATGTTCCTTTGCCCCTTTTCGGCCGGGAGGCAGGAAAACGTCGAAATTTGGCGAATATTTCTAAGCGTTCAAAACCCAAAATCGTCCATACTAAGTTCCGGCGTTGGAACGATCCGATTCTCGCAAGCGAAGGAGACGTTATGATTCCCGAACGATTCACGAAGAAGCTTACGTTCCTGATCATCCCCGAGGCGAACCGCCAGGTGCGCCGATTGCGCGTGCCGGTGGCGTTGCTCTACGCCGTTCCTTGCATGACCGCGGCGCTCGCGATCGCGGCGGCGTCGCTCGCCGCGACCCAATCCGCCGCGCTGCAGGAGACGGGCGCGCTGCAAGCGGAGCGAGCCGCCCAGGCGGCCGCGCACGCGCAAGCCGTCGAGTCGAAGGATGCGGAAATCGCGAGACTGCAGGACGAGCTCGTGCGGCTCTCGCAGCAAGCGGAGACGTTCGCCGAGAAGATGGCCGAGCTGGAATCCCTGGAGCGCGAAATTTTGTCGCTCACGGAGGAGGACGGCGGCGTCTCGAGGCCGACCGCGGAAGCCGCGCCGAACGAACCGGCGGCGATGGCGACGGCGAGCGCGGCTGACCCGGCGGGCGCCCGCGTCATGACCCTCTCCGCGGAAGCCGGCGCACCGGGCGTCGGCGGCCAGTATGTCCCCGTGGATACCGAAGCGGCGCTCCGCCTGTCCGAGACGACGCAGCACTCGTTCGAGGCGATGTCGCTCGAGGCCGACCGGCTCGAGGGCGCGCTGCAGCAGGCGCTGCAAGAAGCGGAGAAGCTCGCCTACCTGCGCCGCATCACGCCGTCGATCTATCCGACGACCTCGACGCAGATCACGTCCCTCTTCGGGTACCGGCGCGATCCGTTCACCCGGCGCACCGCTTATCATCGGGGCATCGACTTCGGCGGCAGCAAGGGCGACCCGATCTTCGCGACCGCCGACGGCAGCGTGACGGCCACCGGCTACGATCGGGCGATGGGGAATTACATTTACCTGAAGCACGGCAACGGACTCGAGACGGTGTATATGCATCTGTCGAAGACGTTGGTGAAGAAAGGACAGAACGTGAAGAAGGGCGAGAAGATCGGCACGCTCGGCTCGACGGGCCGCAGCACGGGGCCGCATCTTCATTACGAGGTACATAAGAACGGCGAGCCGGTCAATCCGAAGCCGTATATTCAGCATCAGGAAGGATGAGCGGACAATGTTTAAGAAGGGACGCGTCGACGTCGGCGAAACCGATACGCTGATCGGAGAAGGCAGCGTGTTCGAAGGCAACATCAAGTCGCAGGCGAGCCTGCGCATCGAAGGCCGGATGATCGGCGATATCGAGTGCGGCGGCGACGTCACGATCGGCGAGAACGGGAAAGCGCAATCGAACATCGCCGCGCGCAACGTCGTCGTCGCCGGCGTCGTGCAAGGCGACATTACGACCCGCGGCACGCTGACGCTGACCGCCACCGGACGACTGTACGGCAACCTGTCCGCGCACTCCCTCGTCATCGCCGAAGGCGCCGTCTTCCAGGGCGCCAGCAAGATGGAGGGCAAGACGGCCGCCGCCGACGGCAAAGCGACCGACAAGGCGCAAGACGTCCAGCCGGGCGGCTACGCCCAGAACGGCGGCGTCGGCTCGACCGCGGTGTAAATGTAGGCGCGAGAAGGCGCGGGGCCGATGCCCCGCGCCTTCTCGCATCAACTGCAAAAAGTGCAGCTATTCCCCCTTCGGGCAGCCGTGTATGACGGCGAACAGCAAAATGCAGTTATTTTTCTTCCGAGCGGTCATGTAAGCGTTTATCAACTACAAAAATACACATTTTTTGCAGCTACAGTATCCCAGGAAGGCTTGATCCACATAAATAACTGTATTTTTTGCACCTAAGGGGGCCCGTCGCTCGACGGACACCCCCGCAGCTTACTCCTTCTTCGGCTCGCCCACATATTCCTCGAGCGTGAGTCCTTGCGCGGTGACGTATTCGGCGACGTCGACGCCGACGTAGCGCAGATGCCACGGCTCGTACTTGTAGCCCGTTATGTCTTCCTTTTCCTGCGGGTAGCGGATAATAAAGCCGAACTCGGCCGCATGCTCCGCCAGCCAGATGCCCTCGACGGTTTCGCCGAACGCTTCCTCCAGCGCGTAGTTGACGCTGGCCGCCGACACGTCCATGGCAAGGCCCGTCTGGTGCTCGCTCTGGCCCGGGTAGGCGCTCGTCCGATTCGCCTCCGCCTCGCCCTTGAGCTTCGCGTTGCGTTCGAAGATCGCCTTCTGCGTCGCGTACGAGCGGTAGCCGGACACGGCGCGCAGCTCGATGCCGTCCTTCTCCGCCGCGGCGAACAGCCGCTCGAGCGCTTCCGCGGCGACGCGCTGCAGTTGCTTCTTCGGGTTATCGCCGTCGAACGAAAACTTCACGTCCGGCACGACGAGGTCGTCCGGCTTGTACGACGCGTCGAGCGAGTTCTGCTTATTGACGAGCAGAATCGCCGCCTTCGCCTCGGCCGACGCCGGGTCGACCGTACCCGCCGCGCCCGAGCCGACACCCGGCGCCTCCCGGGGCTCCGTCGACGGCCGGTCCGCCGGCGCCTCCGCCTCCGCGGGCTCGGCTTTCGGCGTTCCCGACGCGGGCTCGCTGTCGCCCGGCGGCGACGCCTCGACCGGCGCGTTCTCGCCGGCCGGTTCGCCCTCGCCCCCCGCCGCCGCGTCCGGCAAGCCGGGCGCCGTCGCCGAAGGCTTGTCCGAAGGCGCCGCCGGATCGGCGACGACCGTCGCGCCCGGCTCCGTCAGCACGGCTTGTACCGTCACGAATCCGGCGGCGCCGATGCCCAGCAGCAACGCAACTCTCAACAATATCTTCAAGGAAAGTCCACTCCTCTTCTATCCTGCGCGCTCCGAAGCTCAGTATACACCTGAGTATTGCCGAAGCGCGACATTTTATTGAATAGACGGCGAACTTACCGAAGATGTTTCAGGATGATGCGCTCCACATGCTGGAGATGCTCGCGCATGCGCGCCTCCGCGCCCGCGGCGTCCCCGGCCGACACCGCCTGATAGATCGCGGCGTGCTCCTGATACAGCCGACCGGCGACCGGGCGGTTCGCGTACAGTTCGGCCCGGCGCGTCTCGCGAATCGCCAGCTCCATCTGCGACGACACCGCCTCGAACAGCGTCAGCAGCACCGAGTTGTGCGTCGCCGCCGCCAGCTGCCGGTGGAACGCGAGATCGGTGCGCTCTCCCTCCGCTTCGTCGCCGAGCGACGCCTCCATCTCCGCAAGAATCGCCCGGAACGCCGCGACGTCCTCGTCCGTCCGCTTGCGCGCCGCGAGGCCCGCATTCGTCACCTCGAACGGCAGCCGCGCCTCCAGCAGGTCCAGAATCGTCTGCCGGTTCAGCCGCAGCCCCTCCAGCCCTGCGGGCGGCGGAGCGGCGAGCACCGTGCTCGCGCCCCCTTGCCGCACGTCGATGAGCCCCATCGCCTTCAGCGCGCTCAGCGCCTCGCGCATCGTCGAGCGGCCGACGCCGAACCGCTCGCTCAGCTCCTTCGTCGACGGCAGCTTATCGCCCGGGCGGAGCTCGCCGTCCGCGATGAGCCGCTTCAGCTCCTCGGTGATATGCTCGTAGTGATTGCGCTTCGACAGCTTCGAGACGTCCATCGGTCACCCCACCAATATCGCGAAAACGACGCCCGGCCCATGCACCCCGATGGTCAGGTCGTTTTCGATGTCGGCCGAGCGGCTCGGCCCCGAGATGAAATGCACGCCGGCGGGCAGCTGCGCCCGCGGCGTCGCATCGAGCGGCCGCAGCGCCTCGCCGAGCCGCGTGGCCAGACGCTCGACCGGCACGATCGCGAACAGCGCCGTCGGCAGCAGGCTGACGGAGCGCCCCTTGCGCGCCGACGACGTCACCATGAGCGAGCCCGTGTACGCGACCGCCCGGTCGACGACGACGAGCCCGATGTCGGCGCCCGCCGCGACCGCGCGGCGGTCCTCCATCGGCGGTTCGTCCCAAGCGACGACCTCCGCCTCCGGCAGCGCGGCCTCGAGCGCGAGCGCGTCGAGCTCGTCCTGCCGCTGCCGCAGCAGCCGCTTCGCCCCGAGTTCGGCCGCCTTGCCGACGATCCACGCCTTCGCGTCGTCCATCGTCTCCAGCCGCACGACGTGGCCGCCCGCTTTACCCCAGTTTTCGGAGAACAAGGCGATTCGCTCCTCGAGCGGGAGATCGAACGCGTTCCAAAACGCCGGCGCGCCCTGATACGGATGCTTCGGCCGCTCCGTCACGACCGGGCGGCCGAGCCGCTTCGCGATGTTTCCGATGAAGTCCTTCTGTTTGGACAGCGACTGCGCTTCGAGCCGCTTCAACACGTCGTTAGTCATGGCCGTGTCCGCCTCCTTCCTTGCGCTTCGCGAGCGCCGCCTCCATCCGCTTCCGCGCGGCGTCCGCCTTCGCGGCGGCCATCTCGCGCAGCTCGGCCGACAGCGTCGGCCACTCGTCGCGGAACGATTCCTTCGCGATCGTCGGCGCATGGCGATACGAGTTCCAGCCCTTCAGCGGACCGAGCTTCGCCTTGATGACGCCGTCCCGCGCCAGCAGCGGCTGACCGAGCTTCGCCAGCTTCACCGCGCCGCGGAACCGCGACGCGTTCGCCATTACGGCCGAGAAGCCCTTCATGCCGATTTTCTCCAGCGGGTCGCCGTGCCCGCTCTCCGCCTTGCGGCGGCGCAAATACACAAGCATATCGTGCAGCGGAATTTTCACGGGACAAGCCTCGTAGCACGCGCCGCACAAGCTCGACGCGTTCGCGATGTCGTCCCACTCCGCGACGTTCTTCTGCAGCGCCGGCGTCAGCACGGCGCCGATCGGGCCGCTGTACGTGCCGCCGTACGCGTGGCCGCCGATGTGCCGGTACACCGGGCACGCGTTCAAACACGCGCCGCAGCGAATGCAGTTCAGCAGCTCTTGGAATTCCGGATCTCCGAGTTGCAGCGACCGGCCGTTGTCGACGATGATGATATGCATCTCGTCGGGGCCGTCGCCGTCTTCCGCGCGGCGGGGGCCGGTAATGCCGGACATATAGACGGTGAGCCGCTGGCCCGTCGCCGAACGCGGCAGCAGCGTCGCCATCACCTCGAGGTCGTCCCAGGTCGGGATGATGCGCTCCATGCCCATAAGCGTAATTTGCGTCTTCGGCACCGTCGTGACCATGCGGGCGTTGCCTTCGTTTTCGAATAGGACCATACTGCCGCTCTCCGCGATCGCGAAGTTGCAGCCGGTCATGCCGATGTCCGCCTCGAGAAACTTCTCGCGCAGCTTCTTGCGCACGAAGCCCGCGAGCACCGTCGTCTCCGGCTCGAGCGTATAGCCCGCGTCCTTCGACAGCAGCTCGGCGATTTGGTAGCGGTTCTTGTGAATTGCGGGAATAATAATGTGCGACGGCGTCTCGTTCGCGAGCTGGATAATGTACTCGCCGAGATCCGTCTCGATCGACTCGACGCCGATCGACTCGAGCGCCGCGTTCAAATGCAGCTCCTCGCTCACCATCGACTTCGACTTGACGACGGAGCGGGCGCCGACGTTCTTCGCGATCGTCAGCGAAATCTCGACGGCCTCGGCGGCGGTGTCCGCGAAGTGGACGTGGACGCCGTTGGCGCGTGCATTTTCGATGAACGTATTTAAGTAGTAGTCCAGATGCGCGATCGTATGCAGCCGAATTTGCCGGCCGCGCTCGCGCCACTCGTCCCAGTTGCCGTGCTCGGCGGACGCCGCCTTCTTGCCGTTGCGCAGCCGCTCGGTCGTAAACTTGACCGCCTTGCGCAGAAACTCGTCGTTCAGCGCGACGTCCGCGCGCTCCTTCACCGTAGATCCGTGCGCGTTAGCGTGACTCAACGGCCGACACCCCCTCGTATAAGAGCTCCGCGAGGTGCATGACGCGCACCGGCTTGCCGCGGTACCGCAAATTGCCCCCGATGTTCATGAGGCAGCCCATGTCGAGCCCGACGAGCACCTCGGCCTCCGTCTCGAGCACGTGATCCGTCTTCTCGGATACCATCGCGCCGGAAATATCGCACATCTTCACCGCGAACGTGCCGCCGAAGCCGCAGCAATCCTCCGCGAACGGCAGCGGGACGAGCTCCATATCGCGCACGTTCGCCATCAGCGCCGCCGGCTCGTCTTTAATGCCGAGCAGCCGGCTGCCGTGGCACGACGGGTGATACGTCACCTTGTGCGGGAACGACGCGCCGACGTCCTCGACGCCGAGCACCTGCACGAGAAATTGCGTGAACTCGTACGTTTTGGCGACCAGCGCGTTCGCTTTGGCGAGCAGGACGGGGTCGTTTTCGAACAGCTTCGGAAAATAATGATGAATCATGCCGGTGCACGAACCGGACGGCGAGATGACGAAGTCGCTGTCGTCGAACGCCTCGAGCAGCGTCTTCGCCGAGGCGCGCGCCTCGTCCCAGTAGCCGCTGTTGAACGCCGGCTGGCCGCAGCACGTCTGCGCCGCCGGGAAGTCGACGGCGACGCCGTACCGCGCGAGCAGCCGCACCATCGCCTCGCCCACGCGAGGATACACCGCGTCGCTGACGCAGGTAATAAATAAGGACGCTTTCATAACGTTGCGGTTCCACCCTTCGGGGATGTAAGTTACATACTTATCAGCTTATCAGACATGTTGCGGGTCGTAAAGACAAAAATGACGTTTGGCGGCGGAACAACAGCAGCTGGCGGCGAATTTGGTCATCGAAGCCCTAGACGCTTTCACCGTCGTGCTGTTCGGAACGGCGGCTGCGAGCATTCGCACCATCCGTGCAATGTCGGCTGAGTCATAAGCTCCGCTCGCACCGTCGCAGAGGCGTAGTCCGATTAAGCGCTTTCATCCCTGCCGCAAAGAAAAAATAGCTGCACTTTTTGTTCAAGTGTCGCCCCTATCATTTGGGCGTATGTTAAAAGCCCCCGAGCGTATAGCGCTCAGGGGGCAGAGCAACATCCATATTCATGAACTTAACTGCGTCACGTCGATACCCATCTCGCGCAGCCGAGCCACGTCTGCCGCCCGCGTGCCCGCATCCGTAATGACGCGGTCGATGCGGTCCCAGCCGGCGACATGCGTGAACGCCTGCACGTCGAACTTGGAATGGTCCGCGAGCAGCACGACCTCCTCCGCCGCGTCGATCATGCGCTGCTTCATGACCCCTTGCAGCTCGTTGGACTCGCTGAGCCCCCGATCGACGCGCGCGCCCTTGCAAGAGAGGAACAGCCGATCGAAGTGGTACGGGTCGATCGATCGCTCGGCGAGCGGGCCCACGTAAGAGAGCGAACCGCTCAGCAAAATGCCGCCCGTCGAGATGACCTGAATTTTCTCCTTGTTCGCGAGCTCGATCGCGACCTTGATCGAATTCGTCAGCACCGTCAGCGGCATGTCGGGCAGCTGCTTCGCGACGTACCACGCGCTCGTGCTCGCGTCGAGCATGATCCGATCCTTCGGCCGGACGAGCTTCACCGCCTCCTCGGCGATGCGGCGCTTCTCCTCGCCGAAGGCGACCTCTCGTTCGTAATACGGCACTTCCGTCCGCGTCTCCGCGAGGCTGACCGCCCCGCCGTGCGTGCGGGCGAGCTTGCCCTCCGCCTCCAGCTTGTCGAGGTCGCGCCGAATCGTCTCCTCCGTCACGGCGCACAGCTCGCTCAGTTCGGAGACGCGTATGCTCTTGCGCTCGTTGACGAGATCGACGATGCGCTGCAACCGTTCCGCCAACAGCATCGGCCGAACCTCCCTGTTTCTAAGAAGTCAATTTCACAATTCGGAGAAAACGTTCATATTCCGCGGCCCACGTCTCCGCGTCCTCCGGCTCGTACGTCGCGATTCCGAACGAGTCGCGCACGAGGCGGCGGCCTTCGGCCAGCCCCGCGATATCGCCGGCGGCGATCAGCTGCACGACCACGTTGCCGATCGCGCTCCCTTCGGCCGGCCCGGTCCAGACGGGGCGGCGAATCGCGTTCGCCGTCAGGCGGCACAGCAGCTCGTTCTGGATGCCGCCGCCGACGATGTGCAGCCCGCCGAACGTCTTGCCGGCCAGCGCTTCCGTCCGCTCGAGCACGAGGCGATATTTCATCGCAAGGCTCTCCAGCACGCAGCGGATCACCTCGCCCTCGGTGTCGGGGACGGCCTGCCCCGTCTCGCGGCAGTACGCGCGGATCTCGCTCGGCATATCGCTCGGATTAAGGAACCTGTCGTCGTCCGGATCGATGTACGCCGCGTGCGCGGGCGCCGCAGCCGCCAGCGCCGCCAGCTCGGCGAACGAATGCGAAGCGCCGCCGGCTTTATCCCAAGCGCGCTTGCACTCCTGCACGAGCCAGAGGCCCATGATGTTCTTCAGCAGCCGGTACGTGCCGCCGATGCCGCCCTCGTTCGTAAAGTTCCACGCAAGCGCCTGCTCCGTCAGCACCGGCCGATCGAGCTCCGTCCCGAGCAGCGACCACGTGCCGCAGGAGAGGTACGCGAAATCCGCGTCCAGCGCCGGCACGGCGACGACCGCCGACGCGGTATCGTGCTCGGCGACCGTTACGACCGGGATCGGCCCGACGAGCAGCTCCTCCTGGAGGGCAGGCGTCAGCGGTCCGACGACCGTGCCCGGCTGAGCGACGGCCGGCAGCAGCGAGCGCTTCACCCCGACGCCGGCCAGCAGCTCGTCGTCCCAGTCGCGCGAGACGGCGCCGAGCAGCTGCGTCGTCGACGCGTTCGTGTATTCGCCCGTCATCACGCCGGTAAGAAAATACCGCAGCAAATCCGGAATCATGAGCAGCTTGTCGGCGGCCGCGAGGGCGGGCGAATCCGCCTTCGCGAGCGCGGCAAGCTGGTACATCGTGTTGAATTGCAGAAATTGCAGTCCGGTTTTCGCATAGATGGAAGCCTTGCTCAGCTTGGCGAACGTCTCCTCCATCATGCCGTCCGTATGGTGATCGCGATAATGGTACGGATTCGCGATCAGCTCGCCGTTCGCGCCGATGAGGCCGAAGTCGACGGCCCAGGAATCGATGCCGACGCTGCGAATGTCGAGCCCGCGCTGCCGCGCCTTGACAATCCCCTGTTTGATCTCATGATACAACCGCAGGATGTCCCAATACAACCGTCCCCCGACCTGCACCGGGTCGTTCGGAAACCGATGAATTTCTTCGACGACCAGCTTGCCGCCTTCGAGCCGCCCGGCTACCGCCCGTCCGCTGCTCGCGCCGAGGTCGAACGCCAATACGCTCATGCCCGCTTCCTCCTACGCTAGTTTCCCATACCGTACGCCTTGGCCGACGCCCGCAAGGCGCATTCGCGCCTGCAACGCCGCACGCCGAGGGAACCGCGTCGCCCGCGTCCCCTCGGCGCACTTGCCGCTTTATTTCGCGCCTGCCGGCGCCTCTTGCCCGCGCTTCGACAGCACGTCCGCTTCGTACCGCTTCACTTCGGCGAGCCACGCTTCGCGAACCGGCACGCCCTGCGTCGCGCAGTAGTAATCCCATACCGCGCCGAACGGATACGACTTAAACTCCTCGGTCAGCGCGAGGCGCGTCGTATAGTCGCCCTCGAGCTCCGCGGCGCGCAGCGCCTCGACCGGCTCGAGCATCGCGCGCAGCAGCGCCTTGATCGTGTTGCGCGTGCCGATGACCCACGCCGCGACGCGATTAATCGACGCGTCGAAGAAGTCGAGGCCGATGTGCGTCTTGCCGAGCAGGTCGCCCCGCACGAGCTCCCGAGCGATGTCGAGCAGCTCGTCGTCCATCGTGACGACGTGATCGCTGTCCCAGCGCATCGGGCGGCTGACGTGCAGCAGGAGACCTTCCGCGAACAACGCGATCGAGCTGAGCTTATTCGAGATCGTCTCCGTCGGGTGGAAATGGCCCGCGTCGAGGCAAATCAGCTTATTGTTTTGGAGGCCGTACCCCATGTAGAATTCGTGCGAGCCGACGACGTACGCCTCGGAGCCGAGGCCGAACAGCTTGCTTTCGACCGCGTCGAGGTTATGCGCCGGGTTCAGCTTCTCCGCGAACACTTCGTCGAGCGCGTCCTTCAGCCGCTGGCGCGGCGCCATCCGATCGGCCGGGACGTCCTTGTAGCCGTCCGGCACCCACACGTTCGTGACGCACGTCTGGCCGAGCTGCTCGCCGAAGAACGCGCCGATTTTCCGGGACGCCTTGCAGTGATCGATCCAGAACTTTCGAATCGCGGGATCCGGGTGGCTCAGCGTGAATCCGTCGGCCGACTTCGGATGCGAGAAGCACGTCGGGTTGAAGTCGAGGCCGAGGCCGTTCGCCTTCGCCCACTCGACCCACGAAGCGAAATGCTTCGGCTCGAGCGCGTCGAGGTCGACCTTCTCGGTCGTGTCCGCGTAAATCGCGTGCAGGTTTAGCTTATGTTTGCCCGGGATGAGCGAGTACGCCTTCTCGAGATCGGACCGCAGCTCGGCCGGCGTGCGCGCCGCGCCCGGGTAGTTCCCGATCGCCGCGATGCCGCCGGACAGCTCTTGATCCTGAAACAGGAAGCCGCGTACGTCGTCGCCCTGCCAGCAATGCATGGAAATTTTAATGGACGACAGCTTCTTCAGCACCTGCTCCGTGTCGATGCCGTGCGCCGCGTACAGCTCCTTCGCCGCCTCGTAGCTCTTCTGAATGGATGGTTGCATCGTTCGATTCCTCCGCTTCCGTTTGTCATTCCGACGCCGAGCGTCTCGGCGTACGTCTTATCGGGTGAACGCCGCCGGCACGCCGCCGTCGATCGTCAGCATGCAGCCCGTCGTCTTCTCGCTCTTCGAGGAGGCGAAGAACGCGACGCCTTCGGCGATATCCCTCGGGAAAATGTTCACGAGCAACGTCGTCCGCTTGCGGTAATATTCCTCGAGCTGATCCGGCTCGATGCCGTACGCCGCGGCGCGCTCGTTGCGCCAGTTGGAGTTCCAGATCGCCGAGCCTTGCAGGATGGCGTCCGGGAGAATCGTGTTGACGCGAATGCCGAACTCGCCGCCCTCGGACGCGATGCAGCGCGCCAGATGCGCCTCGAGCGCCTTCGCCGCGCTGTACGCGGTTGCGTTCTTGCCGGCGTAAATCGAGTTTTTCGAGCCGATGAACACCATCGAGCCGCCGATCGCCTGCGCCTTCATCAGCTTGAACGCTTCGCGGGCGACGAGGAAGTAGCCGGTGCCGAGCACGTTCATGTTCAGGTTCCATTCCTTAAGCGACGTCTGATCGAACGGGCTCGACGTCGCGAGGCCGGCGTTGTTGACGATAATGTCGACGCCGCCGTAGTTGAGCGCCGCGATGTCGTAGGACGCCGCTACGAGCTCCTCGTTCGTCACGTCCACCTTCACGGGAATCGCGCGATGCTCGCCGTACTTCGCGTTAATTTCGTCGGCGACCTTCTGCGCGCCTTCGAGGTTCAGATCGGCGAGCACGACATGCGCGCCTTCGGACGCGAGGCGGCGCGCCGTCTCGCTGCCGATGCCGCCCGCGCCGCCCGTAATATAGGCGACCTTGCGGGAAAATTCCGCTTCCGGCGGAGCGAGCGTCAGCTTATACAGCTCTAACGGCCAGTATTCGACGTTGAAGGATTCGTTTTCGCTTAAGGATACGAATTCGCCGAGCGCCGTCGCGCCGCGCATGACCGCGATCGCCCGATGGTAGAGCGCGCCGCTGATCTGCGCCATCGCCCAGCTCTTGCCCGTGTTGATCATGCCGACGCCCGGGATGAGGATGACGCGCGGGGACGTCTCGTTCATCTGGTCGCCTTCGTTCTTGTTCCGCTCGAAGAACGCCGCGTATTCTTTCTGGTACGCCGCGATGCCGGCCTTCACCTGCGCGATGAGCGCGTCGACGTCGCCCGTCGTCGGATCCCAATCGATGAAGCAAGGCGTCATCTTCGTGTGCACGAGGTGGTCCGGGCAGGCCGCCCCGACTTGGGACAACTTGGCTGAATCGCGGCCGTTCACGAACGCGAGCACGTCGTCGGCGTCGTCGTACGTCAGCAGCATCTTGCGCTCGACGCTGACCGCGCCGCGCACGATCGGCATAATGCGCGCCAGCACCTTCTTGCGTTCGTCCTCCGGGAGGGCGTCGTACTTCTTGCCGCCGAACAGCTTCGCGTCGTCGACTTTCGCTTCGATGTACCGCTCCGCTTCGCCGATAATTTGCAGGGTTTTATGATAGCTTTCTTCAGAAGTCTCGCCCCAAGTGACGAGACCGTGCTTCTCCATCAACACGAGCTCCGCGTTCGGGTTGTTCCGCACGCCTTCGGCGATCATCTTCGACAGCGTGAAGCCCGGACGCACGTAAGGCACCCATACGAAGCGGTTGCCGTATATTTCTTCCGCGATTTGCCGGCCGTTGTCCGCGCAGCACAGCGAGATGATCGCGTCCGGATGCGTATGGTCGACGTGCTTGAACGGCAGGAACGCGTGCAGCAGCGTCTCGATGGAGGCGCGCGGATGCTTCGCGTCGATCATCGTGTGCGCGAGATAGGCGACCATCTCCTCGTCCGTCATCGCGTCGCGCTCGATCAACGGACGGATGTCGTCCATGCGCAGGCCCGTGAAGTGCTTCGCCTGCATCGTGCCGAGGTCGGAGCCGCTTCCCTTGACGTACATCACTTCGACGTCGCGGCCGCGGAAATCTTTCACGACGGTCTTCATCGACGTGTTGCCTCCGCCCCAGTTCGCTACCGAGCGGTCCGTGCCGAGAAGATTGGAACGATAAACGAGTTCGGCGAGGCCCGGCTGAAGCTTCGCGGCTTGCTCTTGCTGCCAAAGATTTTGCGGCATGTGGGAATACCTCCGGTTTTCTTTGTTCGTTTTTGTTTTTGTTGTTTTTATAGTAACACGGCTTTGTTTGGTTTTGAAGACGTTTCGGAAAATATTTATTTCCGCCTTCGCCGCCCAGGCACCCCGGGCATACGCCTATGCATAAGATGCCGTTATCAACGGAATTCGCGAGATGGAGGCTTCGATGCGCATGTATCCCGAATACCCGCCTTACGGCAAGACGACCGTCACCGAGGAGCAGACGATTGCGTTCCCGCCCCAGCGGCAGACGCAGCAGCCCGGCCTGGAGTACCTGATGAACCCGCGCCCGATCTACGACAATCCCGGCTACGTCGGCAGCGGCAAGCTGCGGGACCGCGTCGCGATCGTCACCGGGGGCGACAGCGGCATCGGCCGGGCGACGGCCGTCGCGTTCGCCAAGGAGGGCGCCCATGTGGTGCTGGCGTACTTGTACGAGGATTTCGACGCCGAGGAGACGAAGGCGCGCGTCGAGCAGCTCGGCCGACGCTGCCTCGCGATGCGCGCGGACTTGCGCTTCAAGCCCGCCTGCGAGGCCGTCGTCGAGCAGACGGTGCGCGCGTTCGGCCGTCTCGACGTGCTGGTGAACAATTGCGCGGTCCAATTTCCGCAGGAGAAGCTCGCGGACATTACGGAGGAGCAGCTCGAGCTGACGTTCCGCACGAACGTCTTCTCGTTCTTCTTTATGACGCAGGCCGCGCTGCCGCATCTGAAATCCGGCGCGTCGATCGTCAACACGGCCTCGATCACGGCGTATCAGGGGGAGCAGACGCTGATCGACTATGCCGCGACGAAGGGCGCGATCGTCGCGTTCACGCGGTCGCTCGCGCGGAACCTCGCCGGCGACGGCATCCGCGTCAACGCGGTCGCGCCGGGTCCGGTATGGACGCCGCTCATTCCGGCGAGCTTCACCGAGGACCGCGTCGCGACGTTCGGGACGGATACGCCGGTAGGGCGCGCCGGGCAGCCGTTCGAGATCGCGCCGGCATACGTATATCTCGCGAGCGACGACTCCCGGTACGCGACCGGCCAGACGATTCACGTCAACGGCGGCGACTATACGTCTTCGTAGGGTAGCGGGCGGGCGCGGCGGCGCCGTCCGGCTCTCTGGGAGAACATCAGAAGCCCCCCAGAAATCCCGATTGCCAAAAAAAGCCATTGGAATAGTATCGGGATCGGAAAGGTAGCGGTCAATCCGCCGAACAGGATTGCCCCCAAGCTGAAACCGAGATCCAGCGATAAATAAAACGTGCCCGTAGCGGCGGTGTATCGATCCGCCTGCACGTCCCTCAGGGAAATCGCCTGCAACGCGGTTTGGCAGATGCCAAAGCCGATCCCGAGGAACATGCCGGACAGCAAAAAGCCTGCAACATCCGTTTCCATAACCAAGAAAGAAAGGCTCAACGCCATGGAAGCCAACCCGCCCCAGACCGAATGCGAGACCCAAGGGGAATCGGCCCATCTTCCCGATAACGGGCGGATGAAAAACAGAGACAAGGCATAACACAGGAAATAGGCCCCCGTCCATTCGCCCAAGCCTTTCATTTCCGCATAGACGGAAAGATAGGACAGAACACAGCCAAACACGGTGGCGAGAAACAACATCTGTGCCGCCGCCGGAATGACCTTCCTCTCGAACCAACGGCTTTTCCCGATCGCTACGTTATTTGTCCGGCGATGGCGCGGATAGCGTTTATACGCAAAGACAGCAAGGAACCACGAGAGGCTGACGAAGGCCAGTAATGAAAAGAACAAGAAATTGGGGGAATGCGACATCAATGCTTCTCCCGCAACAGGTCCAGCAGCCATGGAGGACGCCTGAGCCATTCCATAGTACCCTATGGCTTTGCCCCTCCGTTCTTTCGAAACCAAGCCGATCGACATCGCCGCCGTGGATGTCGTAATCAGCCCGAAGCATATTCCATGAGCAACCCGAACTAGATACAAAAGACCGACATTCGTAACAAAAAAGTAAGAGGCCATGACCGCGACCAACATAGCTGTGGACGCCGCCAGCAGTTTTCCGCTACCGAACGAACGGGTGAAGCGATCGATCCAAACCCTCGACAACAACACGCTCGCTGTAAACAACCCCAAGATCCAACCCAACTGGTTCGGTTTCGCTTGCAGTTCGTCCAACGCGATCCGGGGAAGCGTCGGGATGAGCATCGAGAAGGATAGCGCGGTGAGGAACCCGATACACGTCAACGAAACGAAGGTCGGCGTCCAAATGGTTACATTCGCTCTACTCATCGCGGAGCGGAGCACTCGTTCCAAGGAACGCAGAAGAAATAAGATCCCGAACCGATCCGCAACGTCGTTCCCGCCTGTTCGCTCTCTGCGCATAGCATTCCTGAAACTTCCGACATCCGGGAACGCAGGATCGAATACCCGCTTTCGGAGATGTCCTCGAGCCGCCCAGGCAGATGCACCGTCGCATTGACATTAACCGGAATGCGCAAAGAACATTCGAAGCGTCCTTCCCGAATGCACCATTCGACGGAGATGTCGCCGTGGATACTGCGAAATACGCCTGAAGCGCGGGTGATCGTCCCTCCTGGTCTCGGTTGGATCCGAACCGTTCGGAATGCTGGATCCGATTCCACCAGGTCGATTCCGAGCAAATATCTATACAGCCATTCCCCGACCGAGCCCAGCGAATAATGATTGAAGGAATTCATACGTTCGTCTTGAAAGCCGGCTTCCTCGGTCCAACCGTCCCATCGTTCCCAAATTGTCGTCGCCCCGTGCTTGATCGAATACAGCCAAGAAGGGTAATCCATCTGTTGAAGAACTCTGCAGGCCAATTCATGATGCCCGTGTTCGGATAATACGGGCAGAAGATAGCCGACGCCAAGGAAGCCGGTAGAGAGATGGGTTCCTCTGCTTATAATGTCGGCCGCGAGATGCCCGGCCATCCTTTGCCGCAGGTTCTCCGGAGCTAGACCCATGGTTAAGGCCAGAACGTAGGCCGTCTGGGTATCCCCTTTTATCTTACCGTCTGGTGAAATGTAAGCGTCCGCGAATGCGGCGGAGATCTCGCCGAAGAGGCGGGAATACCGATCCCGGTCCTCCGTACGGTCGAGAGCCGCCGCGATGTTCCCCATTACTTTGGCGCAATATGCATAATAAGCCGTTGCGAGCACGTCCCTTGGCGTATTCGCGCGCACCGAGAGCCAATCCCCGTATCCTTCTTCCGGTCGCAGGCCGTTCACGCTATTTGCGGCGAGATACTCCATCCATTTCGTCATCGAATCGTAAGACTCGCATAATGTCGTTCGATCTCCGTAGACAAGATACATCGTCCAAGGAACGATCACGGCCGCATCGCCCCAGCCCGCCGTTCCGTGGCCCTTCATGCCGATCGTACGAACCCAATCATGGAAGGCATCCACATCCGGCACAACATCAGGGATCGCGCCTGACGACATTTGACAAGCTCGCAGATCCTCCAGCCAAGACTTGTAGAAATTGCGAGTGAGCATGTTGTAGCTTGCAGTCCGGGCGAAGATTTGCACGTCCCCGGTCCATCCGAGCCGTTCGTCTCGTTGGGGGCAATCCGTTGGAACGCTGACGAAATTGCCCCGCTGACCCCATATGATATTGGCGGCCAGCTTATTGACGTAGGGGTCCGAGGTTTCGATTTCTGCCGTCCTCCTCATATCGGAATGAACGACGCGGCCTAAAATCGAGTCGAGCTGGGGCGTTCCCGAATATCCAGTCATTTCGACATAACGGAACCCGTGAATCGTGAAGGACGGCTCGTACCGTTCCTCCCCTTCTCCGCGAAGGATGTACACGTCCGTTTGCTTTGCTGCTCGTAGATTGTCGGTATAAAATTCTCCGGAGCCGGTAAGCATCTCCGCGAAGCGTAGCTGTATCCGGGCGCCTGCAGGCCCCTTCGTCTTCAACAAGACATGCCCCACCATATTTTGACCCATGTCGAAAATGTACCGGCCGTCTCCCGCCTTCTTCACCGAAACCGGAATGATGTCTTCGGTGATTCGATTCGGAGGTTGGATATCGGCCTTCAACGTGCCCGAATAAGCCGGCAGCACGTCGGCGTTGTTCCAATGCCGATCCTCAAATTCCGGGCCGTCCCATCCCGCTTGCAAGAGACGCGCATCGTACGTCTCCCCGTGGATCAGATCGGCTTCCCGGATCGGGCCGTCGGCAGCCTTCCAAGTTTCATCCGTAACAATGCGCAACAGCTTCCCGTCCGAATAACGAATCACAAGCTGGGCAAGCAATGCCGGCGTATTCCCGTAGTGGCCTGAACCGAAGGAAGCGATATGCCCTGCATACCATCCCGATCCCAACGTCGCGCCGATCGCGTTCGCGTCTTCTTGCAAAAGATGCTTTACGTCGTACGTTTGGTAGCGAACGTGGGAGCGGTAATCGCTCCACCCCGGCGTAAGCCTGCCGTCTCCGGCGTCCTTGCCGTTGATGCGAATTCGATACACGCCCAATGCAGTCGCAAAGAGAAAGGCGCTTTCTACGGATCTGCCATCGTCCAGGTAAAATAATTTTCGCAGGAGCGGCGCTGGGCCCGGATGAGCATACGCCTTATTGCCGATCCAGCTCGCCTGCCAATCTTCGCCGCGGAACAGCCCTGTCGTCCAGGAATGAACGGCGCTCCAGCCCGATGCGCAGCGATCGCCGTCCCATACGCGCACCCGCCAGTAGTACCGCGTTCCGGATTCGAGCGGTTTTCCGCGATAGGCGATCCCGGACGAACGATCGGATTCGACGTACCCGGTGTCCCACATATCCGCAGGCGATTCCGTCAGACGCTCCGGGTTGCTTGCTACCGAAATTCGGTAACCGCGCTGCACAAGTCCATAACCCTCTCCGACGGATTGCCAGCCCAAGACCGGCCGCGGCGTATCCAAGCCGAGCGGAGGGGACGTTTCATATTCAACCGTTAATTGTGTAGGCCTAATCGCCGACATTCTCGCACCCCCTTTCCCTTGTTCTAAAGTCGCGAGGCGTCTTTCCGGATAGACCGCTCTCGATGGCCGCCGCCACGACGGCGCGGCGAACGGCCGGAACCACCCGATCGTTGAAAACCCCGGGAATAATGTACTGCGGATTGCGCTCCTCCGGCGCGACGACGGACGCGATCGCATACGCAGCGGCAATTTCCATCCGCTTATTGATCGCGCGAGCCCGACAATCCAATGCCGCGCGGAACACGCCCGGGAAAGCCAATACGTTATTTAGTTGGTTGGGATAATCCGAGCGTCCGGTAGCGAAAACCTTCGCGTATCGGCTGCCCTCCTGCGGCGATATTTCGGGCACCGGATTCGCCATCGCGAAAACAATCGGATCGGGGGCCATCCGCAAAATATTTTCGACGGTTAATACGCCGGGCCGCGAGAGGCCGATGAACACATCCGCCCCGTCGATCACGTCCGCGAGCGTCCCGCTTTCGCAATTGGGATTCGTCTTCTTTGCGTATTCATTCCAAATCTCCAATCCATAAGCTCTTCCTTGGTGCAAGCTCCCCTCCACGTCTACCCCGATAATGTTCCTCGCTCCTGCTTCTAGCAACAGCTCCGTACATGCGATCCCCGCGGCCCCGATGCCGCAAACGACGATTTTGACGTCCTCCAGCTTCTTGTCGACGCAAGCCAGCGCATTCAGAAGACCCGCCAGGACGACGATTGCCGTGCCGTGTTGATCGTCGTGAAACACCGGAATATCCAACTCCTCGATCAACCGCTTCTCGATTTCGAAACAACGGGGGGAGGCAATATCCTCCAGATTGATGCCGCCGAAGCTCGGACCCAACGCCCGAACGATTCGAACGATTTCGTCGGGATCCTTCGTGTTAAGGCATAACGGGAAGGCATCGATGTCCGCGAGCTGCTTAAACAGCATGGCCTTGCCCTCCATGACGGGCATCGCCGCATACGGCCCGATATCCCCGAGCCCAAGCACCGCCGTCCCGTCGGATACGACGGCGACCGTGTTTTTGCGTATGGTTAAGTTGTAGGACAGCTCCGGGTTCTTCCAAATCGCCATGCTTACCTTCGCTACCCCAGGCGTATACACGCGCGAGAGATCGTCGCGATTCTTTATCGGCACCTTAGGCGCGATGCCGATTTTCCCTCCGAGGTGAAGAAGGAAGGTTCGATCGGAAAGATGAACGAGCGTAAGCCCCGGCGTCCGTTCGATGGCCCCGACGATTTCGTCCGTCGAGCCAGGCGCCGCCGCCCGCACCGTAATATCGCGAACATCCGCCGGTTCCCCCGGCTCGATGACGTCCACGGCGACGACGTCGCCGCCGTGATTGCCGATGATGAATGCGGTCTCTCCGAAGGTGATTCTGGTTTTATCGAGCTTTACGCGTATGATGAACGACGTATCCTCCTGCATGCTGCGGCTCCCCTTTTCCGATGGACGTACTCTCAATGTCAATAGTAGTAGAGGGTCCCTTCGCCGCCAACGTAACAATTCATTACGTTCCAAGCACTTTCATGACTATCTGGACAGGAATGAAAAACGCCCATCGTCGTATGGACGATAGGCGTTAAAATTAAGCTTTATATCCCGATTGATCCCGATATTCCTGCGGCGAGGATTTATACAGCTTCTTAAATACTCTTGTAAAATAAGTGGAGTTTTCGTAACCGACCCGACTGGCGATCTCATGAATCTTGAGATTGCTTTCGAGCAGCAGTCGTCTAGCGGCATTCATGCGGACGGAAGTTACGTGATCGGACAATGTCGTTCCGGTTCTCTGTTTATAAAGCCGCGACAAATAAAACGGATTTAAGTGCACGACCTCCGCAAGCCGCCCTAACGTCAAGTCGCCCTCCATATGATCCTCGATATAGCGCTGCAACCGTTCGATGACTTGACGGTTCCAATCCGCCGAATCGGCGGACAACGTTTCGAAGACGAGCCCCGCAAGCCTTTTGAAATACGCTTCGATCTCGCGCCATGACGCATGCGCTTGGAAGTGCGTCAGCTTATCGAGATCCACTCTGTCGGTCATGTCGCTTTCCGTCCGATTGAGACACGCCGCGAACATCGCCCCGAGCGTTAAGAAAAATTCGGCTTGTACAAAGCGGTCTCCGCTAGGGACCATCTCGATCGTCTCGTCCAAAAGAATAAAAAATTCGTCTTTCATCCCCTGCTCTAGATACGCCTCCAATTGGCCGATCCGATGGATATGCGCTCTTAGCTTCCGGGTCAGCGCGCGTTGCTTGGCCTCTTCGGCTCGCCCGACGCCCTCTTCGAACTGGCTTTGGTCGATCAGCGCCATCTCGAGCCCTCGGCCTTTCCCGAAAAGCAACTCGTCGCGGGCGGACGAGTAACCGGCCGCGCAGGCTTCCCACTGCGCTTCGCGGCTGGCGATCGCTAATGAGATCGAGACCTTCAGAAGCTCGGAACACACCGATTGAATGCTTTCCAGAATGCCAAGCAAATACCGGCGGCCTCCCGAATCGCCAGCGCCGGCGCCAGGCTGGCACAGCCAGGCGAATTGCGAATTGCCGAGCTCCGTCCCCCCGAAGCGGCCGTGCTTCGACAGTTGCTCTTCCGCAATATTAAACACCGCGTACAGCAGCAGTTCTTTATCTTTCTCTTCGAACGATTCGCTCCAACGATCTACCCGGCCGGCGATAACGATAACCGGATCATGCGGGGACAGGCACATCTCCAGCTCGGCGAATTTCTTCCGCCTCCATCCGTCCGAGCCCCTTTCCCCGTGCAAGAGGCGCTGCAAGAAGCCCTTCCGCAACAGCGGGAGCGCTTCCTTGTAGCTTTGTTTCGCCTTGGCGACATAATCCTCGTTCGCCCTGGACGCATCGATTTCCGCAACCGCCCGCTTTACCGCGTGCAGGACGACGTCGTCCTCCTCGGTCTTAAGAATGTAATCCACCACGTCCCCGTTTCGAACCGTTTGCTGGATGTATCCGAAATCGTCGTAGCCCGTTAGAAAGATTATTTTGCAATGCGCCCAGCGTTCCTTGATCCGATGGTGCAGCTCCACCCCCGACATCCCCGGCATCCGCACGTCCGTCAGGACGATATCGAATTTGTGACGCCCCATCTTGTCCAACGCCTCGAACGCATTGTAAGCCCGATGCAAATCGACCTCCAACTCAGGCGTTTCTTGAAACAAGTCGTACAATCCGTCGACTACATACGGTTCATCGTCTACGATCAAGAGTCTATACAAGGGACATCCTCCCCTAGCGGAATCCTCAATGCTACGACAAATCCAGTCTCACCCGACCTTACGCTCAGCCCGGCACCCGCCCCGAACTTTAGGCGAAGCCTTCGATGTACGTTCAGCAAGCCGGTGCTGTCGTCGATCTCGGACGAATGCTCCAGTTTATTTTGCAGCCTCTCCAGCTCCGGCAGCGGCATTCCCTTCCCGTTGTCCTCGACGATAATTTCAATCATCCGTTCGTCCGAACGCATTTCGAAACGCAATTCCCCGTCTTGGACTACGTCTTCCAGACCGTGATGGAGCGCATTTTCGAGCAGCGGCTGCACAATCAACTTAGGCACTTGAATCGAGGGAAGCTCGGTCGGAATGTTCGTAAGAAACCTTATGCGGTTCGAGAAGCGAAACGACTGAATTTCCAAATAATTCGCCGCGTGCGACAGCTCTTGCGCAAGCGACGTCTCGTCTCCCGTATTTCGGGTAATGAACCGAAAATAATCGCCCAAATTTCTAGATACCTTGATAATATTATCCAGATCTCCGGCTCGCGCCATCCGGTACACATTGTAAAAATTATTGTAGAGAAAATGAGGGTGAATTTGCGATTGAAGATATTTCAATTCCGCCCGCTGCACGCGAGTCTCGTTCTCGAATCGTTCGTCGAGCAAAATTTTCAACCGCGAAACCGTACGATTGAAGTGGGTAAATAGATATTGAAACTCGTCGTTCGCGCTATGTGTGATCGGTACGTCGAATTCGCCGTTTTCCAGCTTCCGAAACATGCGAATCAGCTTGTTGAGCGGACTGTGAATGGACGAATAAATCCAATAAGAAAATCCGACGATGACGAAGAACGCAAGCGCGAATAATCCCCAGAAGGAGATTCGGTAGGTCCGCAACGGACCGAGGGCGATCGTCTCGGGGGCGTAATAGACAACAAGAGCATTCAACACCTGCGAGTACTGGTAGGCTCCGAGATACCCTTCGGTTTCCCGCCCGAAGGGGACGACCCCGGCTTGCTTGTCCGAAGCCCTGTCCGCCCCGGCGACATGGGACTCCCGGAACGGGGTGACGATCTGCTCGATGACCGCCCCCCCGGACGCCGAATTTACGCTTTCGATCGTCCATTCCGCATGGAAGATGCCGGCTCCCGTGCCCGGGGCCGCCTCAAAGCGTTGCAAAGCTCTGCGCAATCGGGTCTGATCCAATTCGATTTCTAATATGAATAACGGTTTCTCGTTCCCTTCGTACACCCGGTCCGGATACCGGACGACCAAATACAAACCGTTGTCCCAGCTGAATATCGTATCGTTCGGATTCGACCGCAAGCCGGCTAGCGACCGGAAGCGCGTCTTCGGAATCGCTTGGTAATACCCGTTCGTCGAAATCGTCCGATCCAGTTGGCTGAAATGAACGTTTACGTTCTTAATGTAGTCGCTGGCGTTTTTTAATAAATCAAGCTTTAGGTAGACCTCGTCGATCGTTACGGTCTTCTCGTAGTCGTTCAGAATGGAAACGGAAGTACTGAGTCTCAGAATGTCGGGGTCCGCTACGTATTGCTGCAAAAGCGAAGCCACTCGGCTGATCTCGTTATCGACGGAATCCGTGAATGCGCTTACGTCCGCCTCCATCGATCTAGAGATTTCTTGTCGTACGCTCATGGCGCCGCGCTCGTTCAGATATAGGCCCATCGCGTACAACGGAGCGGTGACGAGCAGAAGCACGACGACGGCCCTGAAAAACACGGAGCGACGATTTCGTCTATACCAGTTTAGCGACATACGTAACCGCCCCTCTTCCGCATGCTGGACCTGCAGCCTACAGCTCCATTTTACCCTTTCACGCTGCCGAGGATCATGCCTTTAATAAAAAATCTTTGCAGCAATGGATATACGGCGATGATCGGCAATGACGCCAGGATCACTTGCGCGCCGATCATCGTCCGATCGGATACGTCCTTCCATCGTTCGATATCGGTCAAGCTGCTGACATCCCGTTGGATGACGACCGTACGCAAATAGGTCTGCAACGGGAAATTCTCCGGTCGATTCAAATACATAAATCCGTCGAACCACGCGTTCCAGTGAAATACGGAAGCGAACACCGTAATCGTCGCAATCGAGGGGAGCGAGAGCGGCACATAAATTAGCCACAACGTTCGCCAATGACCCGCTCCGTCCATCACCGCGGCCTCTTCCAATTCTTTCGGCAATCCCCGAAAGAAATTCAAGAGCAGGATAATGAGGAAAGCGGGGATCGAGGTGGGCAGTACCAACGCCCACATCGTATCGAGCAAACCCAACTGCCGAATGACCAAATAGGTAGGAATCAATCCGCCGTTAAACAGCATCGTAAATACGATCATCCAAGCGTACAGCGTACGCCACCGGAAGCTTTCGGATTCTTTCGATAGCGGATAGGCGACAAGGATGGCGATCAGCACGTTCACGGCGACGCCGAGCAACAGCCGCTGTACGGTAATGCCGAACGCGCGAAAAAACTCCGGTTTTTCCAAGACGAATTGATACGATTTCCAAGTGAAGTCGATTGGCCAGACGGTAACGAACCCCGCCGTTGCCGCCGCCCCCCCGCTTAGCGAGACGGCCAAGACGTGCCAAAGCGGAAATAAACATAGCAATGACAATGACGTGAGGACGACATAATTCGCGATGATGAAGATGCGTCTGGAAGCGGTAAGTTTTTCGACCATCGTAACGGGTGCCCCCTAAAAAATCCTGTAGTTGACCAGTCGGTAGGCAAGCCAATAGGCCGCTGAGAGGAACAAGAAGGAAATCGCCGATCGGAACAACCCGACCGCGGTAGCGACGCTGTATTGCGCCTCCTCGATTCCGATTCGGTAGATGAACGTATCGATGATATCGCCTGTCTCGTACACGGATGGATGATATAAGTTAAACACTTGCTCGAAACCCGCGTTCAAAATTTGCCCCAGGCTTAAGGTCGCCATCAAGACGATAATCGGGGCCATGCCGGGCAGCGTCACGTGCCAAGTTTGACGCAGCCTCGAAGCTCCGTCGATCACGGCTGCCTCGTATAAAGTAGAATTTATTCCGGTTAACGCGGCGAGGTATACGATCGTGTTGAAGCCAAACTCTTTCCATTGATCGGAGCCGACGATGACGAAGCGAAACCATCGATTGTCTCCTAAAAAGTAAATCGGCTGAATGCCCAGCCCCGCCAACAGCTTATTTACAATTCCGGTCGAAGGCGAGAGAATGTCGATGAGAATTCCCCCAAGGATGATCCAGGACAGGAAATGCGGCAGGTAAATCATCGTCTGTACGGTCCGCTTAAACCGCTCCCTGCGCAGCTCGTTCAGCAGCAGAGCCACGAGAATCGGAAGCACGAGGCTCGACACGATCTTCATGCACGCGATAACGACCGTATTCCATAACACTTGCCCGAAAGTCGGCAGATTGAACACGTAGATGAAATTCTCAAAGCCGATCCATTCGGATCCTAGCATGCCGTGGACGGGCTTGAATTTTTGGAACGCGATGGCGATCCCTAGCATAGGCCAGTAATAAAACAAAGCCAACAAGACGAGTGCCGGAAAAACCATAAGATGCAACTGTATATTCGATCTCTCTTTTCCTTTGCCTGTGGCTCCGATCATGGAAAACCTCCTTCCACACCTTACATGCCGCGAAAGACGGGAGAGTACGTTCCCCTCCCGTCCCGTTCGAGGGCATATGGCTATTTTTTCGCGTACCACGCGTTCACCTCTTGCGTGATCTGTTCGCCCCCAAGTTTATGCCAGCTCTCCACGAACTTCTCGAATTCGTTCGCCTCCGCGGCGCCCATAACGATTTTCGTAAAGGTCTCCACCTCTAGCTGTTGAAGGGAAGCCCACCTCTCCTTCATCGTCTCCGTCGGAGCTCCGTTGAACTTATTCCGCTGAAACAAGTCGGATTTGTCGTAATAATCAACGACGGAGAACGAACCGCCGGCTCCGAATACCTTCGGCACGAACCAGAATGCGGCATTGCCGCCTTCCACGAATTGCTTCAGTTTGTCGCGAGTGTCTAACTGTTCGAAATTAAAGCCGGACGTGTCGCCTGTCGCATCCGCCTTCATTTGGGCTCTGTAGTTCTCCAGGTTTTTGCTTGGCGGAAGGACATTGATATTCGTGACCAGATGCGAAGCGCTTTCCTTGAAATAAGGCTCCCCTGGCTTCTGGTTTTGAAATTTCTCGACGAACTTATTCATCAGCAGGATGAGCGCCTCGGGGTGTTTGGCATGTTTACTGACGACGTAGAACCCCATAGCGTCCAGCGGCAATTGCGCTTTCGCCGGCTGCCCATCGATCGAAGGCAGCGGGAACGGTTTCCAATCGGATTTCGGATTTAGATTGTACAGGCCTTGGAACGTCGTAATAGGGGCGTGCATCGGACCGTACAGCATTCCGATTTTTCCGGCCGTCACGTTCTCGATCAGCTTCTTTCGATCGGTCACGCTGAACTCCTTGTCGATCGCGCCCGCTTGGTATAACTCCGAGATGCGCCCAAGCGCTTGTTTGACTTCCGGTTGAATCGAACCGTATACGAGCTTGCCGGACCCGTCCTCCACCCATATGCCTTGGTATCCGTGATGCCCGTTAATGATGCCGTTTACATTCCCGATGTCAATAAAGATGTCCTTCATCAACCCGAGACCGAACGTGTCGTCGGCGCCGTTCCCGTCCGGATCTTGCTTGGAGAACGCCGATGCGACGGCAAACACGTCCTCAAGCGAAGTCGGCTCGGATAGATTTAAAGCTTCCAGCCAATCGGTCCGGATCCAAAGCATATTCGACCGATCCATGGCGTAGTTCAATTCCGGCAAAGCGATTAATGCATCGCCTACTGAGGATTGCGCCAGCGCGTCGCCGGCGTTCCCGAATATTTCTTTTAGTTCTTTCGATGCGTATTTTTCGTAAAGCTCGGTTAAGTCCGCAATCTGGTCGTTCTCGTAAAGCTGTTGAAGTTGGGTCGCGTTGACTCGGAAGTAATCCGGAAGATCGCCGGAGGTAATCGTCACATTCAGCTTCGTATTGTAAGTCGCTTGCAAGTCCTCCGTCACCCATAAATACTTCAGCTTAATGCCAAGCTCCTCTTCGAACATATCCGTCCATACGTTCTTGTCATTGTCCTCGCCTTCCCCGTACTTCGCGGAGGAAGACATCTGCCTCACCGTCGTCAATTCGATCGGCGGGTCGTATTTAATGACAGTACCGTCCTGTGTGTTCGTATTTCCTTCATGGCTTGTCCGATCTCCGATTTCTTCCTCCGCCGTTGCGTTGCTCCCGGCGTTGCTGCAAGCCGTTACAAAAACGAATGAAACGATGAAGATCGCCGATGCCAGCGAACGAATCTTTTTCCCTTTCATGCAGTTCACCCCTTACGTTAGATTGGAAGGTACCTGTTCCTAATTTCATTGTAAAGAGAAGGCGGAGGCACAGCTACGGTGATAATGATTACTTCAACGTCACAATTTTAACTACTTGTCGGAACTTGGCTATAGCTTAGGGTATCCCCGTCTCTCGGAATGTCGACGCGAGCCAGCAAATCCTCATCGCGTAAATATTGCGCCAACTCGTCTCGGGACAGCAAGCAATGATTCCACGATTCCATATGCGCGACCAGAATGCGGCTCCCCGGCGCTGCGGCCGCCAGCGCCGCCACATCCTCCTTATCCATGATAATCGGTCCGCCTTCGAGAAACCTTGCGTCTCCCGCGAAGCAGACGATGACGGAAGGGCGGTAGCGGCGGATCGCCTCCTCCACCTCATCGCACCAGATCGTATCGCCTGTCAAGTAAAGCGTCGGTTCGCCCTCCGCTTCCAGCACAAATCCGGATACGGGGCCCATCATCTCCCCGATCGCGCCTGTACCGTGTTTTCCCCCGGTACGGTAGATTCGAATGCCTTCCCATTCCAGGCTGCTGTCGATCGCTCTCACATGCGCGAAGCGGTGCGATTGGATCGCGGCTGCATCCTCCGGTTGACAAAAGAACGGGATCTCCTTCGGGAGACGGTCGGCGGCGGACGGATCGAAGTGATCCGGATGATTATGGGTTAACAACACGGCGTCGGGAACCGGCAGACGGTCGATATCGAAGGGAAGACCGACCAGAGGATTCGGCCTAGGATTCGGGGAGTTCGGAATCGGCGGCAATGTTCCCGCTTCGGCGAACATCGGATCGACCCAGAATTGTTTTCCCGCGTATTCCATGCGCAACGACGCACTTCGAATGAGTTGAATGATCAATTTCGTACGCTCCTGTCCGTTCATTTATTGTTCTTCGATAAAAAGCTGAAACCGTCCGCCGCGAATCGTGAATTCCCCCGAGGCGGAGGCCGGCCTTTCCGGCTCGAACGGTTCGATCACACGCCAACTCGACGAACGGCCCGCAGTCGTCTCGAACGCATAACGGTATACGATCGGGGACCGCGTCTGATTCGCGATGACGACCGCCCGCTTCCCGTCGGCTGTCCTGGCGTGAACCCGGTAATCCAAGCCGATCCCCTCGCATTCGACCTTCGCGCCTTCCCGATCGAGGTAGTCGGCAAGGAAAATACGGTCTTCGTACAGCCTCCTGATCCGCAACGCTTCCCGTATGTATCGACCGAGCTTGCGAAACGAACCGTCCGAAACCGGGCGCGTATAGGCGTACGGCTCCACGACCATGACGGCGCCAAGCATGACTGCACCGTTCACGGCTAAATAATCGAAAGGCGAGGACACGTGAATGCACGACGTCCACTCCGGGAACGTGTAACGTAGAGTGGATATACTGGTTGGCGTGGCGGCCCGGTAGAATACTTCGGCATATGGGATGTATCGGTCCGAATTCGTCTCGGCCGCCATGCAGAAGCGCGGGTTGATCGCCCTGCACTTTTCGTACAAGGCCGCGATCGCTTGAACAAGATCCTCGCACATGGGAAGATCGGGAGCCCTATCGTGCCCCGGGTTAAAATCCAATTGTCCGTTAACGACCAGCTTGTCGATCTGCAACCCGTCCGTACCCTCTTTCACGAGACGAGTAAGGTACTCGTCCAATAGTGCGGTAAAGCCGGGCACCGCCGCCGATGCAGGCACATGTCTTCGGACGTCTAACCCGAGCGCCGCCTTCAGCGTGCTTTCTCCCCAAGCCATCCAATTCTCCGTCTGACCGAAAGAATCCATCCGCCTGTATTTATGAAGCTCGTTGCGGTACCACTCGGTCGTGCTGTCCAACACCTGATAATTAACGAATGTCAATAACTTTCCGCCTTGCTCGTGCACGGCGCCCACCAATTTCCGATAGCCTTCCCACCCTCCGAATACGGCGTCGGGCTCGTACTCCGGGTAGTTTCGCTCCAGTCCGCCCTTGTCCCAACCGATTAATTCCCCCGTATGAATACCGATTTCGGCGGCATCCTCCAACCATTTCGCATATTGCTCGTAATCGGCGACCATACGGTCCTCCGGCTGGTACAAAATCGTAGAGAACCAGGCATGCTCCTTGCGAAGCCAACTCGGATGCTCCCGCAGCGGAAAATTCGATACGAACCATTCGCGGTAAAGCTTCGCCGACCGATGCCAATCTCCTCGATGGAGCTTCAGCACGAACGTTCCGGAATCGAATCGACCGTTGACGGTATGGGGATACGCGACCTTGCTGAACGTCATGCCGATCGGCGTGTGCTCATCCACCTCGGTCGGATCGGGCCAGGAATCGTCATTGGAACGCACATCCATCGTGTGATAATTCGGAGTCAATTGAAACACGAACGAAACCTTGCGCTGTATCGGATTGTGCTCGGCCAAGTACAGACCTGCGTCTTCCTTGCGGTTAAACATCGACAGCCACGGCATCACGATGCCTGCATTCATTCCGCCCATGACGCCCGGATAACTGAACGCTTGATGCGCATCCTCGTTCCCGAGCAGATCGCCCATCATCTGCCGCATCGGCTCGTTGAACTGCCTAAAGATTCGGCTATGAATTTCACCGAAATATCCCGGCGCCACAATCTCGGTGTCGAGCCTGTTTCCGAGGCCGTGCAGCCCCCCGAGCATCGGAAACCAAATTTCGGCGAGCGGCGCTTGCGTTCCGTTATCGATTCGATAACGAAACCGAATGTCATCCGCAAGCTCGATCGTAAATTCCGCCGCGATCGGAAACAGCCCTTGCTCAGAACGCATGGAAGCGCAAGCGATCCGAAGGGTCGTCCCATTCGTCGCTTCGATCCTCAGATCTTGTCCGTCGCTATCAAGATAATGATTCAATCGATCTTTCAACGGAAGATTGATCCGGAAACCTCTGCTTAATCGAGTCTCCCGGATGCATTCGAATCCCAGCTCCTTTACGAACAGCGATACGATTCTTCCTCCGTCGTCCACCGCCACGCGGTAGCGATCGTTTTCGATCGTATATTCGTTCATGCGTATCTCCCCCCATCCTAGTCTCTCGGAGCCGATGGGGACACCGAGATCGTCTGGATCGATGTGAAAAACTCGATCGCCGCTCTGCCTTGTTCCCTTGAATGGGAGCTGGATTGCTTCATGCCGCCGAACGGGGCATGAGGCTCGACGCCGGCCGTCTCTCCGTTAATCTTGATATGGCCCGCGTCGATCCCTTTCAGAAAATACAGCATGCGATCGATATCCTTCGTAAAGATGCCCGCACTAAGTCCGAACGGAATATCGTTCGCGATGTCGAGCGCTTGGCGTAGGTCCTTGCACGTCATTAACGAGATCACCGGACCGAAAATCTCCTGTTGGCCCATCGCGGAATGAGGCGCCACCCGATCGAATACGGTAGGCTCTACGAACGACCCTTCCTTCAAGGCGCCGCCCGGCGCATGTCCCCCGATCAGCAGACGAGCGCCTTCGGCCGCTCCGCGATCGATCGCTTGGAGAATCGAAGTCTGCTGCATTCGGTTCACGACAGGTCCGATATCGCAGGCTTCCTCGAGCGCGTCGGATACTTGCAGCTTTCGAATATGCGCAATCAGCGCTTCCGTAAAGCATTCTGAAACAGACTCCTCCACGATTACCCTACTGGTCGCCGTGCATTTTTGTCCTGCGGAGCGCATCGAGGCGCTGGCGATCGATGCGGCCGCGTGTTCGATATCCGCATCCGAGGTTACGATGCTTGGATTTTTCCCTCCCAGTTCCAGCTGGTACTTCTTGCCGTTCTCGAGCGCATTCGTCGCGACAATCCTGCCTGCCTCGTTGGAGCCGGTAAACGTAACAGCCTTGATTGACGGGTGGCCGACGAGCACCTTCCCTACGACCGAGCCTTTGCCCGCCACCATATTGACCACGCCCGGCGGGAAGCCTGCAAGCTCCAATAGCTGCATGAGCCGGAAAGCCGTCACGGTCGACGATTCTGCGGGTTTCCATACGACCGTGTTGCCAAAGATTAAAGCCGGAGCCATCTTCCAGATCGGAATGGCCACAGGGAAATTCCAAGGCGAGATCACGCTGACGACGCCTAGCGGGACCCGATTCGTGTAAAGCATGGATCGGTTGTCCGTAGCCGAATACACGTCGCCGAGTGCTCGGAAGCCTTCGCCGGCATAATATCGCAATAAAGTGACGGCGCGCTTCATCTCCCCGCGCGACTCGTTGATGGGCTTGCCCATCTCGCGGCTCGCGGTCTGAGCGAGCTCCTCCGCGTGCTGCTCGACCACATTGGCGGCGCGGTGCAAGTAGTCCGCCCTTAACGGCCCTGACATCGCCCTCCATGCGGGCATCGCCCGCTCGGCCGCCTCGATTGCCGAGATCGCTTCTTGCTCGGTGGCGGGAACGAACTGACCGACCGGATCCGTAAGGTTGGAGGGATTGAAAGAACGCACAACCGCGCCTTCCCGTGTTGTCACCCAATTGCCGTTAATATAATGCTGCACCTCAATCATTCGACAATCCTCCTATTACGATATGACCTTCGGGATCCCAAGATCCGAAGCCCCTGGCACGGACATCTTCGCTTGCGGCGCATAGCGGGCCGCCATATCTAAACCAAGCTTCGCCCGGCGCACTCGTTCCTTGGCCAGCCCCGCGTTAACGGCTTCAAGATGCAGTCCCGACGGATACACGTCAGGATGGTTGCGAAGGCCGAACTTAATATACACGGGGGACAAAATACGAATCATCTCGGCAATTTCGTAATGCCTAATGAATCCGCCGAATGTGTCCGGTACCTCGACGTAGACATCCAGAGGAATGTCCGTCGCCTGACGGATCGCCGCAAGCTTGGGCAAGGACAACGCGGTAGGCAAGTTGTACGTGTCCGCGCCTAAATCTTGCATGATCTTGACCGATACGGGATTGGAGGCCATCATCTGCACGGAGCATTTGACGACGAAATCGGGAGGCAGTACGCCGGCCTCTTTCATCTTCTTCGTCAACAACAACAAGCCTTCGTCGCCGACTAACGCCCCCCTAAGGCCAAGCGCAGCTCCCCGCTTTAGATCTTCTATCGCATAAACCAATTGATTTACGCCCTCGTGCCGAACGCCTAACGCTTTGCCGCTCGGCGTGAAGGGCATCGGGCCGATGTCAAAACCGGCTCTCGGTCCGACGAATAAGCTCAATTCGATTCCTCTGGACGCGCACAACTCGCACATCTCGCGAATCTCCTCGTCGGTTAGCAGCATGATGCCGCTGCCTTGGGACACTCTGTGAATCGTAATCCCGTACCGATCGATTTCCTCCAAGGTCGTCCGCAGCGCCGCCGGCCCTTCGACGCTCGGCAATTCGACGCGGTATTGCGCGCCGTCCGGGAACCGCTTCGCCGAGCTCGGCAAATCATTGAGGTCTTCACCCGGATAGCCTAACGAACGCAGAAAGTTCCTAGTCTCTTCCATCCAGCGGCACCCTCTTCTCGACGAAGGCCAGCGCTCGAATCGGCGAGCCGGAGCCTTCTTTTATTTTTAAAGGCAATGCGAAAATCAAAGATTCCCCTGAAACCCGGTCCAGCCTCGTCAAATTCTCGATAATGTTGACCCCGTTGCCGAGCAATACATAGTGGGCAGGCGCCCGATCGGCGTATGAACTATCGATGGCTAACGTGTCGCATCCGACCGCCTTCACGGACTTCTCGACGACATACGACGCCGCTGCCTCGCTAATCCCGGGCCATGAGTCCGTATACGTCCGGTCGACCGACCTCGGCTTCCAATATCGGTCCCAGCCGAAACGAAACAGGACGATATCGCCGGCCTCGATCGGATGATGCCGCTCCTCCCATTTCCGAATGTCCGAGACGGAGACGAGATCCCTGTCCGAGAAGGAGGAGAAATCGAGTGTACGGGCTCGACCGAAGAACCGCCTCGGATCGGTCTCCGACATGTACCGATGCGCGGGGTGTTCCGGCGCGAGAAAGTGCGCGGTTGCGTCCATATGCGTCCCGCAATGCTCGTTGATAATGAGCTGGTATGCAAGCGAAAGGCTGCCGGTCTGCGAGGAATCCCATAACGTATGGAAATAGCGGGAATGGGACGGATAGACGGGCATATCCTCTTCGAGCGGATGCGTCAGGTCCACGAGCTCGAATTGGTCCAGCCTCTCCAGTACTTCCATGATTTTATTCATATTTGTCGACCTCCTCGTTCCCCCGCTGGACGGAATTGACTTTCCGCCAACTCCACGAGCAACATGACCTCCGCGGCATCGCTCATCGTCGAGAGCGGAGGCGCGCCATTCCGGATGCAAGCGTCGACGAAATGGCGGATTTCGTGCTCGTATGACTCTTCGTAACTGCCGAACGAGCGCCCTAACGTGCCGATCGGCCGTTCGTATACAATGTCCTGCCATGAAATCTGTGCGCTTCCTTCCGTTCCCAGCACCTTCACGACGAAGCTCCACGGATTGGAACTTGCGTCATTCACAGCAAAACTTGCGAACAGATTGGCGAGCGAACCGTCCGGCATCGTTAAGCTGAGCATGACTTGATCGTCGCGACACAGCTCGGGATAGAGAAATCGGCTCGCTGCAGCCGTCAAATGCGCCGGGGGTCCAAACAAGTAACGGTGAGCGTATAGCAGATGCGTACCGATCTGCCGAACGATGCCGGGATAACCAGCAGCGATATGTTTCGGATGGTGGACGTGATACAGAAACCACGACACCGGAACAACCCCTAGCTTCCCTTCCTCGAGACTGCGCTTCAACCGAGCCATCTCCGGCAGGTATATGTAATTATGAGCCGGCATACAAACAAGACCGCGCAGCGCTGCTAGACGTTCCATCTCCCTCGCTTCGAGTACCGTTGCGCTTACCGGCTTCTCCACAAGCACATGTTTTCCGTAGCTTAACGCCAACACCGCTTGTTCGTAATGATGAATTACCGGAGAGAGAACAAACACGGCGTCCAGCCCGTCCGCTCGAAGCAACTCATGCAGGTCGGAATAGGCCGGTACCCCCCACTCCCTCGATCGCTGCTCCCGCACCTCCGGCACTACATCGTAAATGGCCGCAAGTTTCGCCCCGGCGACATGCTTCAACGCTTGATAATGTAACTCCGACACCATCCCGCAACCGATAAAACCGATGTTGACTTCCTTCATGTCAGCTCACCGATTACAAAACGCGATAGGATTGAAGCAACGGCCAGTCGAATTCAATGCCGTGCCCCGGGATCGGCTTCGGTCGCAGCACCCCGTCCTTCGTTCGAATGGGGTTCACCTGAACAGGGTGAAACCAAGGCAAATACTCCGCGATATATGCATTGGGTATGGCACACAGCAAACTGACGTGCAAATCCACGACGAAATGCGGTGCCATCGGCAAATTATACGTTTCCGCCAATCGTGCGATCTTTAGCCATTCCGTAATGCCTCCGCAGCGCACGACATCGGCTTGCACGAATTGAATCGCTTGTTTTTTGAAATATTCGTTGAATTGATATTTCGAGTACAGGTTTTCTCCCGCCGCGATCGGCACCCCGCTTAGCCTTCCGAATCGTTCATGCGAATCGATATCCTCCGGGATGAAAGGCTCCTCGATCCAAGTCAGGCCGATACGCTTCAATTTTTCCGTCCGGCTGAGCGCCTCTTGGAGATGCCATCCCATATTCGCGTCGATCATGATTTTTCTCTTTGGGCCCAACAAGGTTCGAACCGCTTCCAGACGCTCCAAATCTTCCTCCGGGTCCTCTTTCCCTACTTTGATTTTGACTGCCGAGAAACCGCTCTCCAGATGCTCGGCTGTCTCTTCCAGCAATTGGTCCAGCGTGTACGAAAGATTTACCCCGCTCCCGTACGCGCCGATCCCCTCCCGGTACTCGCCGATGAACCGGTACAACGGTTGCTCGACCGACTTCGCCATCGCGTCCCACACGGCGATGTCGACGGCAGCCATGGCAAGCGTCGAGACGCCCCCCCTGCCGGCCCAATGCGTGTTCCACCAGCACTGATTCCACAGCGCGTCGTACCGCCGCAACGGTTGGCCGAGATACACCGGAATAATTTCTTCTTCGATCATCCGCCTTACCGTACGGGCATTATGCCCGGTCGTATACGTGTAACCTACGCCCTGCACGCCTCGGTCCGTCCAAAGCTTCGCCATAATAATTTCCAAAGATGGAATGGCATGCGTCGTGTCCGTGACTTCCGTCTTTGCAAACAGCTGCGAAGGTACGGAGTAATGCTCGACTTCCAACTTTTCGATGATCATACGGAGTCCCTCCCTGCCGCGAATATGGTTGATTTTCCCCTTCATCATATCGGAGCCTTCCGGATCAAACTACGAGACTCATTTGACTTTCCCATCCTTTTCATTACAACTTGACGGGAGAGTTTCCCCATGGATAGACAAAAGGAAGGGAGCCCTCGGTAAACGGGGACTCCCTTCCTACTCTTCAAGTCGTTACATGGGCTTCGACTTCTCCTTGACCCACTGAATCAGGTCTTCAAGCATAACTTCCCGATCCGAATCGTCATGAGGATTGTGAAGCATTCCCGGGTAACCGATATAGCGCTTATCGCAGGTGTTCGGCACAGCATCGAAGAACGCCTTCGGATCCTCCGGCGGAACGATCTCGTCGTCTTCGCCCTGCTGCATGAGTAGCGGTACGTTCATGCGGTTCGGATGTTGGAAAATGTAACTCACGGCTTCCAAAGCCCCTCGATGGAGACCGGCCGTCTTCCAATGATGCCTGAGCGGATCTTTAGCAAAGCTTTCGATCACCTGAATGTCGCGCGTGAGTTTTTCGTAATCGGGTTCCTCTCCGTACGCCGTTTCGTTAGGATCGGAGAGGCTTATGGATGCATTGAATTGTTTCAATCGCGCAGGCATAATCGCCGGACAGACGAGAATTAACCCGTGCAAAGACGGTTGAAAGCGAAGGACGTAATCCAGCGCGACGATCCCGCCTAGACTATGTCCCAGCAGAAAGAGCGGACATCGCTGCATATCCTCCCTTACAAAGTTCATGAAGCTATCGGTGTCCAAGCGGTAATCGTCAAAACTGTTTATGAACGCCCGCTGTCCCTCGGAGCGGCCGTGGCCCCGCAGGTCGTAGGCGTGCACGGCAAATCCTGCCGAAACGAGCGGCGCTATCAAGTTCATGAGGCCGCCGCTATGCGACCCGACGCCATGAACGACGGCGACGCAAGCTCGGGGGATAGCGTCAGGAATCCAGCTTTGCTTGTATAATCTGATTGACCCTCGTCCTTCGAAAAAGCCTTCCGTATGCTTCACGCAACCCACCGCTTCCATAGATTCGGATTAACAATCCCATATACTTTACCTTAAGCCGTAAAGAATGAACCACCGTAATCTTTTAACTTATTCATATTTTTGATAACGAATGATTTCGGATATCCGGAATTTATGCTGGATTCGGCTTACAATAGACCTGCCTCTAAGTATTGCGCGTTACATGATCCGTCGAAATCCTTTTTGGGTGAATAGTCAAAATACCACTCAATCCAAAAGATAACAACGAACCGGCAAAGCAAATCGCTGCAAAAATGGCTACGGCGGAAAATCCGTTAAAAGTCGCATAAATCACGCCTGCGATCCAAGAGCCTAGTGTTGTCCCAGCGTACATGACCGAATTGGCTAAGCTTGAGATCGTGCCGCGGATTGTCGGATTTAAAGAATTCAGCAGTCCCAATATCAGCGGAAATACGATTCCCATATTGACAAATATTAAAAAGTATACGGCTTCGAAAGCCGGCACCGATGGAAGATGAGGCAAAGCTATAAAGCATGCAATAGAGACAAGAAAGCCCACTACCATTGTATTGAACCGGTTTAACTTCTTGACCACATAGGCGCCGCCGAAGCTCCCGACCATATTCCCCAAGCCTAAAACAAGCATCACGTACCCTGCTTGATCAATGGAAAGGTGAAAGCGGTCCGTCATCCACTTGCCGATGAAAGAAAAGGCTGAAAAGAATCCGCATTGAAATAAGAAATGAGCGAAGAAAGCCCTTCTCGCCATTCGGTTATTCAATAGCGGGATGTATCTGCTGAAAATCGGAGTTTGGGTTTGGCGGCCTTGGTTCGGATTCATCTCGGGCAAAGCATAGTGGATGAACACCGCCACCAACAATGCGCATGCGCCGATTGTAAAAAAAGGATAGGACCAATGAGTCGACGCGAGTAGACTTCCAATAGGGATGCCGAACGCTTGGGAAGCAGCCAGGCCTGCCATGACGATTCCGGATACTTTGGCGATTTTTGGCGTTGGAAACAGGGCAGGGATCGAAGCCCAAACTTGAGGCGCCGTAAATGCTGCACTGACTCCGGCCAAAAAACGGAATAAAAACATCGACCAAAAGCCTGTAGCAAAGCCGCATAAGATGGTTGAAACCGCGAAACAAACCATGCCGGATAACATTACCTTTTTGCGATCCAAACCATCGGAAAGCGGTCCGGCAATCAGTGCAAAAACGGCGTAACCTAAGGCATAAGCCCCCACCATCCAACCGGAATATACGGTCGGTATATGAAACAAATTCTGAAGAGTGGGGATGAGCGGAGAAATCAAAAATGTATCGGTTCCGATCACAAACATAATGAGGAAAAATAAAGCTGTCAATTTATGCATACGAATCACCCTTTGCACTTAGTTCTATATTTCAATAAATACTGAACTAATGAAGAAAAAAAACGGATTTCTTTCTACAACGTATCCAGAAATCCGGGCAAATAAGTTTGAAAGGTTTCCATATCGATACTCATATACTTCGTTTGAGCTTCTTTGCGTACCTTAATCAATTTCGCCTCCCTTAATGTGCGCAAATGATACGAAGTATTCGATTTGGAAGTATCGCGAATATCTCTCACTTCTCCGCAGTTCATCTCTTTGTTATTGGCGTATAGAGTTCGGATGATATCCAACCTTGTATCATCGGCTAATGCCTTAAATATTCTGACCCTGTGCTCATCGACCATTTTATTTTCAGTAGTCATAAAATCATTGTACAAAGAAATCGTTACAAATCAAGTCCTGAGAAAAAAACACCAGCTTCCGTTTGTCCCCTACCTTAAACTCCGAATCCCCGTTATGTTCATCCGAACCAAAGCCGATACACCGGCACGCATTGGTGGAGCTTCGCATCCGGATGACGCTAAACGGGGAGACGCCGCCTGTGGTATAATTTTGTCTATGACGCGCGGACGCCGCGCGAAACCGGACGGGAGGCGGGAGTCGTGGGACTCATTCTGGAGCAAATCGAAGATAAAATCGAGTGCCTCGAGGCGTTCGACATGGGGACGCTGGAGAAGAAAATCGCGGAGCAGGTCGAGCTCAACAAGGCGCTCATGCTCCGCGTGCACGCCGTGCATCACCAAGCGACGTTTCATCCGTTGCACAACAAGATGCTGTACACGGCCATACTCCATTTCAAAGGGAAATAGAAAAGAAGGCAGGGGGCGACTCCTGCCTTCGTTGCGCCTTTCTAAATTCGTTTCAACAGCTTGAATCCGTCCGCATACGCATAGCCGGAGGACGCGTTCTTCCATACGTACACCTGAATGTAAGCCGTCCCCTCCGGCACGGTCAGCTCGACGGATTTCTCGCCGTATTCGGGCTGGGAGAAGAGCAGCTCCGCGCCGGACGTAACGTCCTGGTTCGAGGCGTTCTTGAACTTCAATCCGACGCTGACGAAGCCGGCGGACGCGTCGGCCAGCGCCGCGGCTTCGAGGCGCACCGTATCTCCCGCGGCGAACCCCGTGCGGATTTCTTGCGCGAAACCTCCCCCCGAGGCGCCGACCTTCGCGGCATGCGTCCCTTCGAAGGCGCCCTCGTTCACGACCTGGGCGTTCCCCCAGTTGCCCCAGCCCGACAGCGTGCCGGACTCGAAGCCGCCGTTCGCCATAAGATCGATGAATTCGGGCTGTTGGTCGGGCGGCGTCAAGTTCAGCAGCGACAAGTTATCCACGTGCAGATAGCCCGATGCGGCGTTCTTCCATACATACACTTGAATGTACGCCGTTCCGACGGGCACGGCCGCGTCGATCGACTTCGTCGTGTACGCCGCGCCCGAGAAGACCAACTCGGCGCCCGGGCCTACGTCTTGGTTCGAGGCGTTCTTAAACTTCACGGCTACGCTGACCGTGCCCGCGGCCGCGTCGACCAGCGCGGCGGCCGACAGGCGCACGATATGGCCCGGCCCGAAGCCGGCGCGGATTTCCTGCGCGAACCCGCCCGCCGCGGTGCCGACCTGCGCGGCATACGTCCCCTCGTATGCGGACGCGCCGACGACCCGGGCGTTGCCCCAGTTGCCCCAGCCCGTCAAATCCCCGGTCTCGAAGCCGCCGTTCGCGAGCAGCTCCGTCCGCACGACGGCCGCCTTCGTCTTCGCGACGAGCGGGGCGCTAAACTCGGACTCGTTGCCCGACGCATCCTTCGCCTTCACCGTAAAGACGTACTCGGTATTTTCCGTCAAGCCGGCGACCATGTAGGCCGTGTCGGAGAGCAGCTCGTCGTTCGCTTTCTGCCCGTTCGCGTACACGTCGTACCCCGCTACCTCGTCGTTATCCGAGGATGCCGTCCAGCGCAAGCTGATCGACGTATCGGTAATTCCTTCGGCGGCGACGTTCGCCGGCGCCGAAGGCGGCTCGGTATCGGTCTCCGGCAGGTTGCTGCGGTAAAACTCGATTTCCGCGACGTTAGAAAGCGAGCCGTCCGGCCCGACGTACCGCAGGTACCGATACGCCGGCGCGCCGTCCGGCAGAGCGGCTTCGTTCCAGCCCTCGACGACCGAATCCGGAATGACGTACAAATCCTCGTATCCGTCCTCCGCCGACGTGTTCGAGCCTTGGAACACGCCGCCGGCCATGTTCGCCGCGAAGCCGGACCTCGGCAGGAATCTAACGAGGTTAACGACGGAAGCCCCGTCCGCCCCGAGGTCGATGCCCGTATAATCGCCTACGAAGAACGACGAAGGGTCGCCGTCGAACGCCCTATGGCGCTGGCCGCCCGCCGGCTGCCCGCCGGGATTCGTCCCGAACGGCGTCCCGACGAGCCGCGCATACGGCGGCGGCGGATCTTGCGCCTCGATCGTCACGTTCGTGAAGACCGCCTCGACGAAATCGTCGGGCCCTTCGTCGCCCGAGACGACCAAGCCCGCCAACATAGAGGTCCCGAGCTCGATGTTGTGCAGATCGGCGAAAATATACCATTGCCCGTCTTCCTGGTAATACGCCCGCACGTTCGTGCCGTCCCGCTCCAGCTTGACCGTCAGCCCTTGCCGATTCAGCGGCAGCTTGGAGAAGCCGGTTACGTAGCCGTCCTTCGTCCCTTGCCGGGTCGACACCGCCGTCTCCGCGCGAGCGTGGATGCGCAGCGTGACGTTGTCGGACACCTGGGCGTCCGCGGAGCGGAACATGAGGCCGGCGACCGCCGCAGGATCCTCCGCGGCGAATCGGGACAGCGTCGCGGTCATCGTCACCTTCTCCGCGTAAGGAATCTCCTGCCAGACGTAGGTCAGGTCGTCGAATGCGCCCCAGACGGTCGCGCCCGACGATTGGATCCGGATCTCGCCGCCCTCCATCGCGACCTCGGCGCTCGACGTCGACGAACCGTACCGATACGAGCTGACCTGCCACGGCGGAGCGACAGACACCCCCGCGATGTCCGTCAGGACGCCGACGGGAACGGCCATCGACTTGACGACGCCGCGATGCGCGACGGTCACCTTCACGCGCGTCGTGCCGGGAGCGACCGCCGTCGCGATGCCGTTCGCATCCACCGCGACGACGGACGGGTTTTCCGAGACGAACGCGATCGTCGCCTCGCCCGGCGCGATCGGCGCGCCGTTCGTCATCGTCGCCGCAACCTCGATCGACGTCTGCTGCCCGATGTCCAGCGTCGCGTCGCCGATCGACGGCGACACGCGATCCAAAATCGCGTCGTACACCTCAATGACCATCGCGGCGGTCTTCGTCACGCCGTCGATCGTCGCCTCCGCGGCAATCGTCGCCGTTCCCGCTCCGACTGCAGTGACGACCCCGCTGTCGTCGATCGCGACGACGGACGGATCGCTGCTCGCATACGCGACGGTTCCAAGAGACAGCGGCAGGAAGCCGCCGCTCGCGGTCGCCGCCGCCGCCTTCAACGCGTACGTCTCACCGACGGCATAGACGGTCCGCGTACCCTCGAGGAACTCGAACCGGCCGAATGCATCTTCGACTTGGATATAAAACGGGGTCGACTTCTCGACGCCGCCTCGCGATACGGTTACCGTAACGACCGCGCTCCCCGCGCGTCCGCCCGTCACGACGCCGTCCGCGTCCACCGCGGCGACCTTCTTGTCGCTGCTGCGGAACGTGACGTTCGCGTCCGCCAAGGTCACCGGATATCCTTTCGCGCTTCTCGCGGTCACCGCGAGCCGCGCCAACTCGCCCGTCGACAGGCGCACTGCCGTGTCCTCGGCGCCGACGGCGACGAACACCTTGGCAAGCGGGTCGTTCGGATCGCTGAACGGGAAATCCGCCTTGAGGCCCACGCTCGCGAGGTCGATCGGTTCGAACCCGCGTGCCAGCGCCGGGGAATTCGGCTTCAGCCGGTAGTCGTGGTTCGCCGGGTCGACGAACAACGGATCCGCGGTCACCGTATATTGGTCGTGCTCCGCATAGAGGCTCTTCCATTCCGCCAAATCGTTCACTGGATACCCGGAGAAGTGATACTCCCCGCTCGGATGGTAAAAGACGTTGCCGTCGGAAGAACCGATGAGCTCCTCCGACCATGCGTTCGTCGCATATACCTGCCTAGAGGAATGGTAGGTAATGTTATTTTCCACGGTCGCGCGCTTCGTCTCCAAAGCCCCTCCGCTCGCGTTGTGGATCAAGCTGATATCCGCAGACCGAATGCGGGCGTTATTCGCGATAATATTGTTGCGAATGACCAGATCCTGGCTTTTCGCGAAGATCGGGCTTTCCATCTTCCCGTCGCCGCTCGCAAGATTGTAAATCACGTTGCTCGTAATGATCGTGCCTTCGCTCTCGTCGTCGACGTAGATGCCTTCGCCGAACGAGTAATGAACGGTGGAGTCATGGAAAATGTTATTATGGAACGCGTTGCCCGGCCCGATCCAGAACGTATGAATGAAGCCGTCGTCCTGCGTTTGCCGGCTGCTGACGGTCAGATCGTTGAACTCGATCCGATTGTACCGCGTCGCCGTGAAATCCTTGTAATTGTCGCCGGTCACCGGAATGCCGTCGATCGTCTTCCCGACGCGTTCCGCGTACGACGCATGACCCTTCAGGTTGATGGCCGTGCCAGGCGTCTCGTAAATCAGGTTGTGGGACACCGTATTGCCGCCGCTCTCGTACATATCGATGCCCATCGCGCCCTTGATCGTACGCCCGGTCAAATAAATTTCGTTATTGGAAACGGCGTTGCCGTAATTCCAATACTGCGACGTGGCCGGACCGCTGTATTTCAGCACGATGCCGGTGTGGCCCGTCTCGCGAATGCGGTTGCCGTAAATCGTGTTGTTCTTGGCGTAATTATGCAGCTTGATGCCGTTACCGCCGATGTGCTCGATCAAGCTGTTCTTGATCGCGATATGCTCCGCATTTTCGAGATGAATGCCGCTCCGGAGCGCTTCGTAGCCCATCTCCTCATCCGAATCGCTGAACTTGAAGGCGATGCCGCGCATCTCGATATGCCGTACGGGCGTCGCCGTCGATGTCCCCTTGAATTCTACTAACGTCTTCGTGCGGGGGGCGACGATGACTTGCTGCTCGATCGGCAGGCTCTTAGGCCAGTAATAGAGCATCCCGGCCTGCTTATCCAAGTAAAACTCTCCGGGTTGGTCCAACAGCTCGATCGCGCCGGCGATGTAATACCTCGACCCTACGCCGAGCGGGTAGAAATTTAACTGGCGAATCGACACGGTTCGGGTCGCGTAATCGATACCGTCCAGCTTCTTATTGATGTTAAACCAGTTCCACTCGCCGTCCGGGCCGCCCGGCCAAATGTTGATCAGCAACTGGCTTTGGTCGGCTACGACGGGAATGTCCCCTTGACGGAACCGGAACTTGTTGTACGCGTCCGCCGGCACCATGCCGGACACGCGGTTGTAATCCTCGTTCGGATGCCGGGCGAGGACGCTGCGGACGTCGTTTTCGAACAACTCGTTGAACGTCCAGGCCGTGCCCACGGCCGCTTTATAAATATTGCCGTCGTGCGGCTGCCAGCCCTCGACGCGCTCGCCCCCGCTGATGACGGGCTGCTCTCCCGGATAATTCGTGTAGACGACCTTATAGCCGTCTCGCCCGGAATCCCGTTCGTCGAACCGAATCGGCCCGTCGATCGGATAGACGCCGCCTCTCAAATAAACCGTGAGATCCGAGGCCATGCCCCCGGCGATCCGCTCCCGAACGGCGTCCCTCGCCTTGCCTACGGTGCGGAACGGGGACGACAACGTCCCGTCGCCCGTCTCGTCGCTGCCCGACGGCGACACGTACAGCTCGGCCGAGGCGTCCGGCCCTTCCGCCGCCGCGGGCAGCGCCGGGACAAGCAGCGCCAACATCAACAACCATCCTACCAACCTCTTGCCCACTACGAATTCCTCCTTGTTCGTGCATATCGGACTGTTGAAAGCGATTTCGGTTTTTTATTGTACGGAACCGCTGCGCACTCCCGCTATTATTCAATGTGTCGATGTCTGTGATATTTGGAGATGCGCCGATAATCATACGAACCGCAGAAATCCATAGAGGAGGTCCCAAAAATAATAAGCCGCCCCGGCCGTTACGGCGCTTGGGACGGCTTCCGCCTGCGAATTACCCGAACCAAAAGCACATCGCGATCGCGACGACGCCGGCCGCGACGAGCGCGCTTCCGCGAAGCGACAGCCGCGCGATCCGGTGCTCCAGCACCGACCGGCCGGCGCCCTCCCCGCGGATGTCCCGCATCTCCCGCTCCAGCTCCGCGGCATCGCTCGCGCCTTCCTCCGGGTCCCCCGCGTCGCCGTACGAGATCCGGTTCGACCCTCCCCGGCTCATCGCGAACAAGCCGACCGCGATCAGCGCGAGCGCGACGAAAAACAAAATCTCGAACAGCGCGAACGCCAACACCAAACTAAGTACGAAGGCGGCGGCGAAAGCGGCGGCGACGACGACCGCCGTAGATGCCAGCCACCATAGGAAGCGAATCATAAACGTCCCTCCTTACTCCGGATGGGCTTGCTTGCCCTTATCTTACCATATGTACAAGCTACGACGGATCGAACCGGAAAAAGGGACGCCCGCGGCCTCTCCCCGCGAAACGTCCCTTCCTCCTTCGCGAACCCGACAAAATTATCGGCGCGCCCGCGCGCGAGCGCGGCCCTTCTTCGGCTTGCGGCCGACGCCGCATACGTTCGCGGCCGCTTCGTCCACGACCGTGACCGTCGTCACATGCTGGTACACCGGCACGCAGTGATGACGTTTGACGATTTGAATCGGGTGCACGACCTGCACCGGCATCGGGTGGTACACGTTCTCGACGATCGTTTGCGTCGGAGCCGCGATCGGCCCTTGCGCCGGGCAGCCGTTAAATCCAGTATACGCCATCGTTCCCACGCTCCTTAACGAAGTAGTCGTTTTCATCATTAAGGTATGAGCCCCGCGACGTTTGCGCATGTATGTTTGTCCCCTGTCGTTCACCTAATCTATCGGCGGCTGCCGCGATAGAGCTCCCGCACCGTCCGGAACGACTGCTTGGGCTTTCGGTATTCGGTTCACGCAGGCATCGTCATAGGCGGAGCTCCAGCGGCGTCAAGTATTCGATCTGGCCGCGCTCCCGCCGTCTGAACCGCCCCGGCGTCTCCCCCGTCCACTTTGCGAATTGACGAACGAAGCTCTGCGCGTTCTCGAAGCCGACCCGCCCGGCGATCGCCGCCAGCGTCATGTCCGTATTGGCCAGCAGATGCATCGCCTCTTGCTGTCGCAAGAGGCTGTAATACGCCTTCGGCGTCATGCGGTACACGTCCCGGAAAATGCGGCAGCAATGGCGACGGCTGATGCCGAGGCCGGCGGCGATCCGATCCAGCCAATTGCGGTGCGGCGCGTCCGCGTCCCGGAACATTTCGTCGCCGGGGTCGGGCTTTGCCAGCAGCCGCTCGATGTCCAGGGCGATCGCATCGGCCAATCGCCGCGCCGAGGGCTCCTCGGGTGGCGGCATCGCCCTAAGCTCGTCCCGCTCCAGCGCGCTGATCAGCTCGAAGGCGAGCGCGACGACCGGAATCGACGAGCCTCCGCCTTCGCGAAGCCGCTCCAGCATCGCCTCCGCCACTGGCGCCAGCTTGCGCTGCAGCGGGCTTCCCGCTTCGGCGCGCAGCGGCTGCATACCTTGCATTAGCCGCATATACGCTTGATCCTCCACTTGGAGATGGATCACAAAGTAATGCGTCGTTTCGCTCCCGGTCGCTTCGTACCGATGCCGCCGCATCGGCGGCACGAACAGCATATCGCCGTCGCGGAGCGCGAAGCGCTCCGCATCGGTATAGAACGTCTGCTCTCCCCGCAGCGTCATGTTTACCTCCAGCATCCTGTGATGCAGATGCGGCAGGCACGACCAGCCCCTGGCGACGACGGCCTCGTGCATGCCGTGCAAGTAGAGCTCGCTCTTGCGGTTGGGGAAGGCTTGATAGGCCAGATGGGCGTGTTCGCGATCGGTCATCGGACGGCTCCTCTCCGGATCTGCGCCTGCAGCGACGACGGTTGCCGGTCGCCGGCCGGTCGCCGGCGGGCCGAGCCGGCGATGCGCGTGTCCCCGTTGGTGCATTATTCGTCCGCTGGATGTCTTCGCCTGCGATATCGGAGACCGCCGGTCGGCGCTATAATTCCATTATCCGGGCGAACCGGGCGAGAAGCAAGACATGGGTATGAGGAGGATGTTGCTGCGATGTTGGAAATCAACGGCCGCCCCGACCGCGTTCATATCGAGACCGACGACGGATGGTTCGTCGCTGCGCTCGGAGAAGGAGGCGCGTGGCATGCGGCGGGGGCGGAGGTCGCGCTTCGGCCGCTTGACGCCGAGGATCGGTGGGACGTGCGTCTGTCGGTGCCCGCCGCCGCGGTCCGCGCCGTGCGGCTTCGTTGGGAACGGCGGCTGACCGAGCCGCTGTCCGTGCTTGGCGACCATTGGGAACGCGGGTACGGCGACCTCGAGTGGCGCGGACTCGCGCCGGAGCGGGCGATGCCTTGGTATTTCCTCGCGCAAGGCGCGGATCGGCGCGTCGTCGGCATCGGCGTCAAGACCGGTCCCGCGGCGTTCTGCTGCTGGCAATTGGACGCGGAGGGCCTCACCTTGACGCTGGATACCCGATGCGGCGACGCCGGCGTCCGCCTCGGCACCCGCGCGCTGTCCGTCTGCACGATCGTTCGGCTCGCCGGCGGCCCGGAGGAGTCCGCCTTCGCCGCGGCGCGCCGGCTGTGCGCGGCGCTGTGCGACCGCCCGCTGCTTCCGGCCCAGCCGGTATACGGCGGGAACAACTGGTATTACGCCTACGGCAACAGCTCGCATCAGTCCATGCTCGCCGATTCCGAGTTCATCGCTTCCCTCGCGCCGACCCAGACGAATCGGCCGTTCATGGTCGTCGACGACGGCTGGCAGCGAAGCAGCGGCGGCGGCTCCTGCAAGGGCGGACCTTGGGTCGGGAACGCCGCGTTCCCCGACATGCCGCGCCTCGCGGAGGAGATGAAGCTCGCCGGCGTCCGGCCCGGACTATGGTTCCGTCCGCTGCTGACGAGCGAATCGGTGCCCGGGTCCTGGATTCGAACGTCGTCCCCTTCGCTCGGACACGTGCTCGATCCGAGCGTGCCGGACGTGCTCGCGTACATCCGCGAGGCCGTCGCCTCGATGACCGGCTGGGGCTTCGAATTGCTGAAGCACGACTTTAGCAGCTTCGACTTGCTCGGGCTTTGGGGCTTCGAGATGCGGACCGCGCCGCATCGCAAGGCGCTTCCGTTCGCGGACCGTTCCCGCACCACGGCGGAGATCGTGCTTTCGCTGTACCGCGCCATCGCCGAAGCGTCGGGCGACGCGCTGATTCTCGGCTGCAACACGTTCAGCCACCTTGCCGCCGGCCTCGTCCATGTTCAGCGGACCGGGGACGACACGAGCGGGAAGAACTGGGAGCGGACGCGCTATATGGGGATCAATACGCTCGCCTTCCGCATGGCGCAGCATCATACGTTTTACAGCCATGACGCCGATTGCATCGGCATCACCGACAACGTCCCTTGGCGACTCAACCGGCAATGGCTGCAGCTGCTCGCCTCGAGCGGCACCCCGTTGTTCGTCTCCGCCGACCCCGCCGTCATTACGGAGGAGCACCGCCGTGCGCTCGTCGACGCGTTCGCGCTCGCAGCCGAGCCGGCGGCGCCGGCCGAGCCGCTCGACTGGCTGTATAACGCTTGCCCGAACGAATGGCAGTCGGCGCACGGGAAGCTTTCCTTCCAATGGCACGAAGACGAACCGAGCTCCGCGCCGGACGACAACCTTTGGTGGAAATAACGCCGTTCCCCGTTCCGGTATGCTCCGCGCCTCCGAAGGATAGCGTTGTCTTATCGTGAAGCGATCTGGGCCAATCTTCGTATTTCAGCGCTTAACCGCGGATTGACGGGATATACTTCTTCTATGAAGTTTAAAATACGAAGCGCCGATTCGGGAACACGATCATACCCTTGGATCATGCCTCCGATCATGTCCGCAAAACGAGGGTATCTTTGCTCCACCCGCCGCTCCATTCCGAAAGGATCGGGAAAGTAATCCACCTCTTGCTCTAACAGATGCAGCACGGAAAGTATGTTGTCCACGGCGTAGCTTTGAACGAATCTTGTAGCGGATAGACGCTCCCCCCTGGCATAACGGCCTAGTCCCACATATAAATTCGTTAAAGCTTCGTTCAGAGGAAAGTCCAGCGAATCTCTCTTCTTGCTGGGGACCGGTTTGGAGGGTTTGGCGATTCCGGTATTATGGTACGAAGGATCCTTCCAAACGACCCGTCCCTCCGGATAGGAAGCGTTCGCCAGTTCCCGCTCCTCGAATATCGCATATTCCCCGTAAATCCCGTCCTCGAACAAAATCTTATAACCGACATCCGAATTCTTAAAGGAATAAGCCAGAGAGTGAACTTCTTCGAGCCAATCCAAGCGGTTGATATATCTGTCTTTCTCGCCGGGCTTCACGATAACAAAGAAGTCCAGATCCGAATACTCATCCATTCTTTCCGTCTCGATCCCCACGGAGCCGACGCCCAACAACAATAACGCGCCCCCGCTGCGTTCAAGCGACTTACCGATTTCATCGAGCCGTTGAAGCAACGATTCCTTTTTCGACATATACATCCTCCTCTGGGTTTCGAAAATGCAAAAAGGGTTCAACCCACTTCTCAGCGAGGTTGAACCCGAAGGTTACATTGCCTTTATTTTCTTAGCTTTAAAATTACCATGACTCATGGTTACTGTCAATAATGTTGAATTCATCTTCAGAAAAATGCATATAGCCCGTTTTCAAAATATCTATAATCTCGTTCATCTAATATCTTTATTCCGTATCCTTCAAAGAACGCCTCGATCTCGGAATTCGTTTCTATTGCATCGGGCTTCGGGCGAATCGCTAAAGACAAATCGTATCTTGGATCGCCGAACGCTCCGCCGCTCCAATCAATAACGCCGTTCACCTTCCCATCGAGAAAAATGACATTATCAATCGTAAAATCGCCATGAATTAGGGTGTTTTTTACCGGCGACGGTTTATTTGCTTTTAAGTTCTCCAACATTTCGGGCGTTCCATCAACCGAATAATGGGTAAGGTTATATTCTGCTCGCCGCAACATTTCCTCCAACCAATCTGCATCCCACACCATATCTTTAGGGCATGGGGTGGAATGAATTTGTGCTAGAACTTCGCCAAAACTAAATATCATTTCATGTTTCTTATTTTTATTCTTCTCTTTAGGTAGTGCCTGCCTTAAGGTTACCCCCTCGAAAAACGCTAACAATGCCCATGATTGATTTTCTTCTGTTTGCTCTACATGTCGATAAACTTTAGGGACTGGTAATGTTGTGTTATTTAAGCTTTTAAGAACGCGTACTTCATTGGATAACCAAGAACAGTACTGCTCGCCCTTCGACCGTTTTAGAACAAAGCGCCCCTTTGCACCTTCGACGATCCCAACATCTGATGTATGACCTTGCCTTGGGAATTTAATGTCAATAATTGTCCCTACATCGTCAATGATCTCGTTTGGGATTTCGTCAACTTTGATCGGAAGCATGGCCGCCACTGTGTTTTCCCTCACCTGTTTGAATTCTACTGCGAAGTTATATTTTAATCCCCATTACCTTAATTACCTTTGAAACTTGAATATCGTTCTGAAGGTCAGTCAGCGGTTTCCATGCCACTTCTTTCAGAACTTGCTTGGTCGCTGGCAGTTCTGGATCAAATCCAAGCTTCGGATTACTTTCCTCAACTAATTCAACGAGAAAGCAGTTCTCGGTGCCTACTTCATACTTGCGGGAAAATAAATGTCTCAAGACCCGGACTCGAAAGTTTGCTTCTTCATACACCTCACGTATGGCGGCAGCCTCAAAAGTCTCACCGTCTTCCACTCCGCCTCCGGGCAGAGTCCAGTAGTCATTGTCGGGATACACCTCGTGATACACCTCGTGAACCATTAAAATCTTGTTCTCTTTTATTAACGCTGCGCTGCAGCCTGAAACTTTTTTGTATCCGTAATCACCTAATTTGAATTCCTTCCTCAGCGCCCAGCTTTTCAAACGCGTTCCTAAGCTTCTGAGCCATTACTTTATCGCCGTCGTAATAAAAGACGAGAACTTTACCCATTCCATATGATCCGTTAGGCGGCTCCGCTCCAGCGAGTGGAAATGGGTCACGCTGTACTTCTCTTCTCTGTTCAATAGAGTCGAAAATGTAAACTGTCATTTTTCCAGGTTCAAGCTTATACAAATATCGCTCAGCGCCTTCTCTTTGAAAGTCGTATGCACTAGGGGATTCATTCCTTCCTGCATACTGGACGCCCGCTTCATCAAGAGTAGCTAACACGCTATCCAAGGCTACATCTAAAGTTTCGTTGACGATCGAGACTTGAAAATAATACATCGCCGCCGCGTCCACGACATTCCCCTCTACGCCCCATCTCGCGTCTATCGCGTAAATCTGCCTTCCCGGTTTGCCGGAAACGATAAATTTATCGTCCTCCAATTCTTGTTCTGAAATAAAACCCTCGCCGCTTGGTTCAACTTCCCTGATGACCACTTCCTGCGGATTCGGTTCGTAGTCGAAATATACTTCGATCTCGGTGCCTCCAGCGAGAGAAACGGGTTCGTAACCTTTAGCTCTGAGCAACTCCAGCGGTCCCACCATGTCAGTTACAGTGTTCCACGCGTAAGAACCCAATACTACAGGGATCTCAACATTACCCGATTTCAACGTCGGCAACGGAGGCGTTACGCCTTTGACTGCAGGAAGATCGTCTCCAATGCCAGCAATCGGCGTTTCATTTTGTGGTTCGGATTCCGTACATCCAATAACGACGCTCTTTACCACCACCAACAGAAAAACAAGAGACATCAAAGACTTCTTCAATCATTTACCCCCAAAGCCTCAATCAATTAGTCATAGTATTGACGAAACAAATATGGTTAATTGTTGCTGGCGTTAGATCGGTTGTTATCTCTTCTGCCAATTTACTTCAACGGACAACGGCAGCCGATCTGGGCCGGCTGCCGTCTTCTCGAGTTGGAACTATCGTCTCCGTCCCTCGCAGTAAGGAGAGTGTTAATTTAGTTCTCCCTCAACACCTAACGGTTCAAAAGCTCTTAAAAGCTTTTGCGCCATGATGTTGTCTCCATCGTAATAAAAGACAAGAATATTACCCATTCCATACGATCCGTTAGGTGGTGTCGCTTCCGCCGCTGGAAACGGGTCGCGTTGTACCTCTCTCCTCTGTACAACGTTCGAGAAAACGTATACAGTCAATTTTCCTGGTTCAAGTTTGTACAAATGTTGCTCTGCGCTTTCTCTTTGAATATCGTACACATGTTGAGATTTAGTTCTTTCAACATTTTGGATACCTGAATCATTCAGGGCAGTCAACACGTCATTTAATGTTAATTTATTGAAATGTTCCTGTATCGCCTCTGTTTTACTTCCACAAGCGGATAGTGTGATGGCTATAAGTAAAATAAGAAAATTCTTGTACATACGCCTTCCCTCCATTACCAAGTTCAGACGTAATTAACGCGCGTATGTTGCGGAAAACACTTCACCACGATTTCTATACTAGAGAGTAACCGAATTCTACGGCAGCGCTAACGTACCCGATACTCAACCTCATTTTTTGTTTCGTCTAGATCGAACAAAAAAGTGGCTAATAATTAGGATAAGCCCAACAATACTAACGTAGCCGTAATACGTTGGAGTATCAGCCTTCATAAGAGCAGGATAACCAAAAATAATTAACATCGGTGTTCCAAATGCCAACAAAATTCTCTCGCGCATAAACCTTCCCTTTTTCATTCGTAATCTACATGTTGGAACCATCGTCCCCGTCGGAACCCTCATTTATGTGAACAGCGAAAATAACTGCATTGACTAGTCTGAATCGATTACCTTTTATAAATAATACTACGCACTCTCTCTTCACTAAGCCCAAACCGTTGAGCAAGCTCCTCAATTCTCAGCCCATGTTCCCGGTAAAGAAAGTCGATTTCAATATTGCGCTTCTCCAACACCTCTCGTGTACCGGTGGAACTCCCCCAGCCTTTTCTATTCTTCTGGGGGATATACACATGTGCTCCGTCCACATATCTCTGGATTTCATCGATGAGGTGTTGTGGCAGGATATGTTTTGCGTTTACGTATTTCGTCACATCATCGACCTCTGTTCTATACAGGTCTATAGAAGACTACCTGTCCCATAGGAGCTAGAGTAAACCCTTCAGCGCACATCGCGATCATTGCTGACAAATTACGAGAAGACATGCGAGTCCCTGCATAGGATAGGTTAAGCTCGTTCATCGAAGTGAGTACGCAGCGAACAAAACGTTGAATTTCTTGATAACTGATTTGAGAACGTATATGGATACCCAGAGTATTTGTACCTAGCATGCCCTGGTCCCGGTTTACCTGATAGTATGCTATCCCTTTGATTTTACCGTCAAATGGGTCAATCAACTTCAGAAAAACGTGATCCGGCGTCAATTCAGCAAAGTCAAAACGGACTGACTCAGCGATAAAGTCTTCACCATCTTCGCGAAGTATCGATTCGATCTCGGTCAAGTCTAATGAGCTAGCCGTTAACACATTTGAAATGTCGAGATCGGCTGGGACATTCCATTGTTTAAAATCGTTGAAAATCAACCATTGGCTGTAATACGACTCGGGTTTAAACGCATACCGAGACCAAAACTCGAACTCGGCATTGTATATTTGACCAGGTAAGATTTCAGTCATACAGAAGAGCTTATTCCCCCTCCGCTGTCTCACATATTCAAGACAAGCGTCGATTAAGGGACCGAGCTCCCTTCGGTTCTGATCCGGATGTCCAAATTGCGTAATGGTTCCGTTTCCGCTTGGGCTTACTGTGACAGTGGCAAAGCCGGCAAACTCTCCGACATCTGTCATCAGTACGAATCCTTTACTTTCCTTGGCCATTGAGGAATCTTCGTTATTAAAGTACGTTTCTCTTTTCACTAGCTTCATTTTGTCGAACGGAAATTCGCCTGACTTCCTAATTCCGACATGTATATTTCGCCTTTCATGTTCCTCCCAAGCTAATCGATCGAAGTAATCAAAGTCGTCGTCTTTGCAAAACTCCCGAACCTTATATCCAGCTGCAGCCATGTAATCACCCTTTTAGGTTGCTATTGCTTCCATTGTTCCATATATAATCCGTAAAGGGTAGATTGAGTTTTTTCTAAAAAAGCAATAACGAAAAGCTACTTCAACGAACAACGACAGCCGATCATGTGCCGGCTGTCGTCTTGTTTCCTGTAGCTATCGTCCCCGAGGGAATTTAGTAACTAAATTCGTATTTAATGGGTCTGAAATTCATTCTTGGGCTTAACCGGGCTAAATTTCTTGTCCTTTTCCAAGACGCTTTCAACAACCCACTTTCCATTCTCACTTAGAGATAATATTACTTCATGAATGGCTGTCCCACTAATTATGAGATTCGGGTCTTTTAGTGACCTATCTTCGAACCATACCTTAACAGAAGCTAGCTTCTTTTCACCCTGGTCAATAATACCTTGTACCTGATGCCCAATAATTACGGTGTAGATTTGAAACTTTTCCCCGTCAATTCTCTCAAACTGGTCAACACCACTATTAAAAGATGTAATGTATGATTCAAACACCACTTTTTCTTCCCTATCGGCTGTTTTATATTTATCTTTATTTTCAACGTATCTGTAAAAATCATTAACTGTAGAACTCGCTGTTACTGATGCGGATACGCTACATCCAGAAAATATTAATAAAAATACCGTAAATAATAAGCCAGCATGCTTCATTATGATCCCCCTAATCGAATAAGTCCCAATAATTGGAATTATAACGCACTAAGAGGGTTGTTGTCACTGCACATAATACCCAGAAACGGAATGAGACCGCCGATTTGTCTTACGGTAGCCTTGTGCATTGTTAAAGTTGACCCAACCATCATAATAAACCAGCCATTACGCAGGCCCCGTATAGCACCAGTAGGGCACCCAAGTAAAACAAAGCTGTTAAGCCTATAAAGGGGTCAATGATGAAACCAAGGATCTCCATTAATTTCTCCTTCGTAGTACCTGCTTTTTTTACAGCACGGGCATGAATGATAAGAGAAACGAGTATACAAACAACCCCAGCAATTAGAGCTAATGTCCCGACCATTATCCACCTCCTCATGCTTTTAGGGTTACCATAGCCGACAAGCTGGAAGATTATTCGTTATTGAAAACTGTCCGTTACTTCAACGAACAAAGGAGCAGCTGCCGCGGCGGCAAACTGCTCCCTGATTTCTGAACTATCGTCCCCGTTAGTTTAACCCTTTGACCACTTTTGCCCTCGAATTCATAAAAAGTAGTCCTGCCAAGAACGGCACAGCAGCCACAATCCCGATTGCCCAATTGACATTGATGGCATCGGCCAATACTCCCGCGAA
>NZ_DASQMZ010000046.1:0-8927 GCF_035645235.1 Paenibacillus sp. | reverse complement strand
CCGTCTCCGGGGAGACGCCCTTCCACCGCCGCGCGACGTCCAGCGCGAGCCGCGGATGGTCCTTCGAGATATCGTTCAGGTGGTTCGCCACGCTGCGCCGCACATACTCCGACGGGTCCGCCTTCAGCCGTTCCAAAATCGGCAGCGTCGGCGTCGGGTCGCGCTTGAACGCTGGCAGCGCCATCGCCCACGGCAGCCGGGGGCGGCTGCCCTCGCTCGCGAGGCGGCGCACATGCTCGCTCTCGTCCTCAGCCCACGCCAGCATCGCGGCCAGCGTCCGCTCCGGGTACCGCACCAGGAACGGCCGCACCGCGAATTCGCTGCTGGAGTACCGCGTCAGCCGCGCGAGCGCCGGAATCGAAACGTCCGGCTCGTCCAGTCCGTACGCTTCCACGAAATCGGGCAGCATCATCTGCGCGAGGCCGGCGCCGCAGCCGTCCGCCATCGCGAGCACGACGTCGAGCGCCTCGACGTAACGCTCAGGCAGCGACGCCCGCAGCGCGGACGCGCCGTGCCGCATGCGCTGTTTCAGCTCGAGCGCCCCCCACGCCGGCGTAAACACCCGCGCGAGGAACGCCTCGCGATCGAACGCCGGGTACGCGTTGCGCGCGGCGGCGGCGACCTTTTCAAAAAAATCTCGGTTATAGACGTCCTTCAACGCATCCGGCATCCCCGCCGAACCCCCTTATTCCTCGTACGCTCTTATAACTGCTAAGAAGGCGCGGCCGTACTTCGCCGCCTTGTTTTCGCCGACGCCCTTGACGCCGAGCAGCGCCTCCTCGGACCGCGGCAGCTTCGCGCACATCTCGCGCAGCGTCGCATCGTGGAAAATCGTGAACGGCGGCACCTTCGCCTTGTCCGCGAGCTCCTTGCGCACCCGGCGCAGCTCGTCGAACAGGTCGCCGCGCCCGGCCAAGTCGTGCGTCTCCTCCCCGCCGGCGGCCGCCTCCTCCACGCGCGTAATGCGCAGGAACACCCGCTCCTGCCCTTCGAGCACGGCGACGGCCTTGTTCGTCAGCGCGATCGTCGGGTACTGCCCGTCCGACATCGCGAGATAGCCCTCGGCGACGAACGCGTTGAGCAGGTTGACGAGATCCTTTTCCTTATATTGCTTCAGCGCTCCGTACGTCGACAGCCGGTCGAAGCCGAATTGCCGCACCTTCGCGTCGTTCGCGCCGCGCAGCACCTTCGCCGTCAGGTTGATGCCGAACCGCTGCCGCATGCGGGCGACGCACGAGAACGTCTTCTGCGCCTCCTCCGTCACGTCGACCGCCTCGCGCTCGTCCGTGCAGTTGCCGCATCGGCCGCAGTCGGCAGTTTCCTCGCCGCCGAAATACCGAACGATATGCGTCTGCAGGCAGCCTGACGTATGGCAGTAGTCGATCATCGCCTTCAGATTCGCGTACTCGATGCGCCGACGCTCCTCGTCGAACTCGTGGTTTTGCTCGATCAAGAACTTCTGCGTGACGATATCCTGCGGCCCGTATAACAGCACGCATTCGCTCGGCTCCCCGTCGCGCCCGGCGCGTCCCGCCTCCTGATAATACGACTCTATGTTTTTCGGGAGATTATAGTGAATGACGTACCGGACGTTCGACTTGTCGATGCCCATGCCGAACGCGTTCGTCGCCACCATCCACTTGAGGTCGTCGAACTGGAACAGCTCCTGATTGCGCTGCCGCTCGTCGTCGGAGAGGCCCGCATGGTACCGGCCGACTTTCAACCCCAGCTTCTCCAGAAAACGATGCGTCTCCTCGACCTCCTTCCGCGTCGAGGCGTACACGATGCCCGATTCGTTCTTGCGGTTGCGGACGAACGCCTTGAGAAACTCGCGCTTGTCCGCTCCCTTCACGACCGAGAACGTCAGGTTGTCCCGCGCGTAGCCCGTCGTGACTTTGTACGGGTCGTTCATGCGCAGATGCTTCACGATATCCTGCTTGACCGAATCCGTCGCCGTCGCCGTGAACGCCGCCACGACGGGGCGCTTGGGCAGCTTCGCGATCAGGCGGCCGACGTTCATGTAGCTCGGGCGGAAGTCGTGGCCCCACTGCGAGACGCAGTGCGCCTCGTCGACCGCGAGCAGCGGAATCGGCAGCTCTTCGAGCAGCGACACGAACCGCTCCGACTCGAGCCGCTCGGGCGCGACGTATACGAGCGTGTACTCGCCGTTTCGCATGCCGCGCATCCGCTCGCGCAGCTCCTCGGCCGTCACCGAGCTGTTGATGAACGTCGCCTTGATGCCGATCTGCTGCAGCGTGTCGACCTGGTCCTTCATGAGCGAGATGAGCGGCGATACGACGAGCGTGACGCCGGGCAGCATCGCCGCCGGAATTTGATAACAGACGGACTTGCCCGCGCCCGTCGGCATGACGCCGAGCACGTCGCGGCCCTGCAAGATGTTCTGGATGAGCTCCTCCTGCCCGCTCTTGAACGAGTCGTAGCCGAAGTAGCGTTTTAGAAATTGAGTGGATTGCGATGCGATCATGAGTGCTCCTTTATAGGGGGAAACGGGATTATGGTTTTGCGCTTCCTGCATTATACCACCCGCGCCCCGTTTGGGGTATAATGCGGGTAACGAGGTGAGAACGATGGAAGGATCCGCGCTTTGTCCCCGGTTCGAGAAGGCGATGCAGCTCATCAGCAAGCGTTGGTCCGGCTTGATTATTTTTCGGCTGATGGAGGGCCCGCAGCGATTTTGCCAAATCGAAACGGCGCTCCCGAGCCTCAGCGGCCGCGTGCTGTCGGAGCGGCTGAAGGAGCTGGAGTCGGAGGGCATCGTGTCGCGCACCGTGCTGCCCGAGACGCCGGTGCGCATCGAATATGCGCTAACGGCCAAGGGCCGCGCGCTCGAGCCGCTGTTCCGCGAGGTGCAGAAGTGGGCGGGCGACTGGATCGACGCGGACGTCGCGAGCGACGCGATCGGCGCCGCGGTGCCGCCGTCTACGGAACGGCGCTAGCCGGCCCCGCGCCCTGCTGCGTTCGCCGCGCCCCGGGCGTATTCGCCGCCCTCGCGCATTCGCCGTACCCCGGCGCCTTCGCCGCCGGCCCGCCCCTGCTTTCCGCGAGCCCGCCGCCCCCGCGCCCGCTACCCGCGAGCCCGGCGCCTCCGCGCCCACTCCGCACCAGCCTCCCCGCCGATTTTACAGCGCGCGTCACTCCTTCACTTCTTCGCTTCCCTGTCTAGATGTTCACGCCCCGTATGCTTCAGCGAGCCGACGTACCGCCTCACGTACCGACACGATGAGTTCCGCCGGATCGAGCAGCTCGACGCCTTCTCCGCCCAGCCTCAACAAACACTCGACCGCGTACGCTTCTGTTTGCAAGTCCGCCTCCACTTCGTATTTCGATGCCTCCCCATCCTTCGGCGATTCGGTCGTTCGCGCTTCCAGCACGTTCGTGAATCTCATGTCCCGCAGCCGCTCGTATGCCGCTCCATCGAGACGCAATCGTACCGTATACGTCGGCAATCGCTCGCGGAATGAAGCCATCGACGTTTGCCAATAGCTTTCTAAGTCGAAACCCGCCGGTCGGCCGAACGTCTCGTCCGTCTCGGTCAGCGCCGTGATCCGCGACACGCGGTACGTCCGGAGGTTTCCGCCGGTCGAACCGACGACGTACCACGCGTTGCCTTTCGCTACGAGTCCGAGCGGAAGCAACTCGCGATCCGCTTCGTCCCGCGCGTACCGGATCGTAAGTTTCCGGCAATCCCATACTGCGTCGTATAGAGGCGGAAGCCAGGGAAGCGTCTCGAACGACTCCCGCCAGCCCGCGCCGTCGATATGAATTCGCTCCCGCACCGCAGCCGCGTCGACATTCCCTCCGGCTGTCGCCGCTTGGAGCAACTTGTCCCACGTCTCGCCGAACTCCTTCTCCCGGCCGAGGTCTGCAAAAAGCTTGGCCGACGTCGACCGCGCCAGCAGCAGCCGCTCAAGATCGTCCCGCTTCAGTCCGTTAAACCGCGCGCGGAAGCCCTCGGCGAGCTTCCAGCCGCCCCCGTATCCGCGCTCCGCATACACGGGTACTCCCGATGCGGCCAACGCCTCGAGATCGCGCGTCACCGTCCGCGGCGACACCTCGAGACGATCCGCTAACTCGCGTACCGTTAACGTCGCCCCTTGCTGCAACGCAAATAAGATGGAAATCAACCGATCCGCCTTCATATGCAGAAGCGCCTCCTTAAACATGTAGCCCCGCAACCGGAATTCTCCGCTAACTCGCCCGCTTTCCGCCGTTATCCCGCCTACTTACCGGAGTTCTCCGCTAACTCGCCCGCTTTCCGTCGTTACCCCGCCTACTTACCGGAGTTCTCCGCTAACTCGCCCGCTTTCCGCCGTTACCCCGCCTACTTACCGGAGTTCTCCGCTAACTCGCCCGCTTTCCGTCGTTACCCCGTCGACTTACCGGAGTTCTCCGCTAACTCGCCCCGTTTCCGCCGCTATCCCGCCTACTTACCGGAGTTCTCCGCTAACTCGCCCCGTATCCCGCGCGACACGCAAAGCCGGCCGGGACCCGGGATATACCTTACTTCCAAAGATACCACATCAATAAGTCAAAGGATGACATATTTGCAGCGTAAAATTGGTTTCGAGTAGACGATACTACGCAAATCAGGAGGAAGAAGAGAGATGAACGGAAACGAAAACGGAAACGCACACGGAAACAAGCCGCTAGAAGGACGGATCGCCGTCGTCGCGGGGGCGACGCGGGGGGCAGGGCGGGGCATCGCGGTTAAACTGGGGGAAGCCGGGGCGACCGTCTACGTGACGGGACGCACGACGCGCGAGACGCGGTCCGACGTCGACCGCTCCGAGACGATCGAAGAGACGGCGGAGCTCGTGACGGCGGCGGGCGGTCACGGAATTGCGGTGCGCACCGACCATACGGAAGAGGCGCAGGTGCAGGCGCTGTTCGAGCGGGTTGAACGCGAACAAGGAGGCCGGCTCGACCTCCTCGTGAACGACGTATGGGGATGCGAGCGGTATATCGACTTCGGGCGCAAGTTCTGGGAGCAGCCGCTTTCGAACGCGCTCGTCATGCAGGACCGCGCCGTCCGCGCGCATCTCATCACGAGCTATTATGGGGTGCCGCTGCTCGTCAACAACAAAGGGGGACTCGTCATCGAAATAACGGACGGCATGAACTACGACTTCCGCGGCAGCGTCGGCTACAGTCTCGCCAAAACCGCGAACATCCACTTGGCGCAGGCGCTCGCCTGCGAATTAAAGCCTTACGGCGTCGCGGCGGTTTCGCTCACCCCGGGCTTCCTGCGCTCCGAACAGATGCTCGCCCACTTCGGCGTCACCGAACAAACCTGGCGACAAGCGCCTGATCCGCACTTCCGGGCGTGCTCCGAGACGCCGGCGTACATCGGCGCGGCCGTCGTCGCGCTCGCGAGCGATCCGGACATCCTGAGCAAATCCGGCCAAGCGTTCAGCACGTGGCGATGCGCCGAGGAATACGGCATCCGCGACGCGGACGGCTCCCAGCCGCACTGGGGCAATTATTACGCCGGCATCGGCGGCGGCAATCAGCAATCGTGATAATAGTCGATTAGACCCTTCAACGTACCGAGATCGATCGTCTCCCCCGTGTCGGCCAGGAAGGCGCGCTGCAGTGCCAGCGCGTCGTTTTCGGTGCGGGGGCCTTCCCTTTTCGTAAGCCAGTTGTGGTAATAAAGCAATCGTTCGTACTGCCCGATATGCTTCTCTTTCAGGTGGCCGTCGATCGCGGCCGTCACTTCCTCCGCCATCCGCAGCCAAAAACCGAACCGATCCTCCGACAAGCGCATCATCGGCTTCGGCTCCGTCTGCAGCCCCGTCTCGTATTCGTCGGTGCTCCGCCCGAAGGCGTGGCCGACGCCGTTGCGCATCTTCCGCAGCTCGTTGAGCTCCTTGACGTATTCCCGCAGCTTCGCCGGCGCCGGTCCGAACAGCCGCTCGTAATGCTGGATGCGCGTGTTCCAATCGCCCTTCGTGAAATGCACCGCATACTCCGAATAGTTGTACCCCGGCCGGGATTTGAGCAGTGTCACCCCGTCGATCGCCCCCGGCGCTCCGATAATGAGTCCCGGGTTCGATTCGATCGCGAGGGCGCTGATATTGCGCAAATAAATTTCCATATAGGAGTTCACCGCGACGGAGGCGGATAGACGAACCCAATTGTTGAAATCCTTGAAGTCCTTCTCCCACCGCTCCAGCGTCGGGGCGATGCGTCTTTGGTGCTTGCGGGGCACGGTGAACACCGTCGTCGGCCGCAGCCGCTTGTCCGCTTTCTTGACGACGTCCGTCGTCCGCTTCGCCGCGAGCATATGCGACCAATATAAGCTATTAATTTCGTCGTGATGCTTCGTAAACAGCCGATGCGAGAAGGTGCTGCCGGGCGCGCTTTGCCATCTAGAAAACATACAGGATTCCTCTTGACCGTAGAATGATGTGTTTTCCAGTATGCCCCGTTTCCCGGCGCTCCACGCGTTTCCGTGTAACAATTTCGAAGAACTTCGGAAAATGCAATCCAAATCGCCCCGGCAAATACGCTTTCCTGAGAAGGCGTAAGCCTCGCTTTCGCGGCTTCGCGGCGTTGGGAATACTTTTTCTCCGCTTCGGATGTCGCAACGTACATAAATATGTTACACTCGAGTGTAATATGCTACTTTTTTTCGAAGATAAGAACGGAGGAGAAACAGAACATGGCAAAGGCAAAGATGCGCTCCGATATGATCAAGCGCGGCTTCGACCGGGCGCCGCACAGAAGCTTGCTGCGGGCCGCGGGCGTGAAAGAGGAAGATTTCGACAAACCGTTCATCGCGGTATGCAACTCATACATCGACATCGTGCCGGGCCACGTGCACCTGCAGGAGTTCGGCAAGATCGTCAAGGAAGCGATTCGCGAAGCGGGCGGCGTGCCGTTCGAGTTTAATACGATCGGCGTCGACGACGGCATCGCGATGGGGCACATCGGCATGCGCTACTCGCTGCCGTCCCGCGAAATTATCGCAGACTCGCTCGAGACGGTCGTCTCGGCGCATTGGTTCGACGGCATGGTGTGCATCCCGAACTGCGACAAGATTACGCCCGGAATGATGATGGGCGCGCTGCGCGTCAACATCCCGACCGTATTCGTCTCCGGCGGCCCGATGAAGGCCGGCAAGACGTCCGACGGCCGCTCGATTTCGCTGTCCTCGGTATTCGAGGGCGTGGGCGCGTTCCAAGCGGGCAAGATCGACGAGAAGAGCTTGACCGAGCTCGAGCAATACGGCTGCCCGACGTGCGGCTCCTGCTCCGGCATGTTCACGGCGAACTCGATGAACTGCCTCGCGGAGGCGCTCGGCCTTGCATTGCCGGGCAACGGCACAATTCTCGCCGTCGCGCCGGAGCGCCGCGACTTCGTTCGCAAGTCCGCGAAGCAGCTGATGGAGCTCATTAAGATGGACCTGAAGCCGCGCGACATCGTGACGATCGAGACGATCGACAACGCGTTCGCGCTCGACATGGCGCTCGGCGGCTCCACGAACACCGTGCTGCACACGCTCGCGCTCGCGCATGAAGCCGGCTTCGAGTATCCGATCGGCCGCATCAACGAAGTCGCCGAACGCGTACCGCACCTCGCGAAGATCGCGCCGGCATCCGACTGGCACATCGAGGACGTGCACAACGCCGGCGGCGTCAGCGCCGTGCTCAACGAGCTGCTCAAGAAAGAAGGCGCGCTGCATCCCGATCAGATGACCGTCACGGGCAAGACGCTCCGCGAGAGCGTCGCCGGCTGCGACATCTTGAACAAGGAAGTCATTCGCCCGATCGACAACCCGCACAGCGAGCGCGGCGGACTCGCCGTCCTGTTCGGCAACCTCGCCCCGGACGGCGCGATCGTCAAGGTCGGCGCGGTCGACAAGTCGGTCGGCGGCTACCACAAGGGACCTGCGATTTGCTTCGACTCGCAAGAGGAAGCGCTCGCCGGCATCGCGAACGGCAAGGTGAAGGAAGGCCACGTCGTCGTCATTCGCTACGAAGGGCCGAAGGGCGGCCCCGGCATGCCGGAGATGCTCGCGCCGACGTCGCAAATCGTCGGCATGGGCCTCGGCGCGAAGGTCGGCCTCATCACCGACGGCCGGTTCTCGGGCGCATCGCGCGGCATCTCCATCGGCCACATCTCGCCGGAAGCGGCCGAAGGCGGTCCGATCGCCTTCGTTCATGACGGCGACGAGATCGAGCTTGATCTGAACAATCGCAAGATCACGCTCATGGTCAGCGACGAAGAGCTCGAGCAGCGCCGGAAGACCGAATGGAAGGAATTCGAGCCGAAGGTAAAGACAGGCTACCTCGCGCGTTATTCCAAGCTCGTCACCTCCGCCTCCACCGGCGGCGTTATGAAAATTTAAAGCAATGTCTCGCCCAACCGCCGACGGCCCCGCGCCGCGGCGGTTTTTTTCAACCAAAAAAACGGGACCTCCGACGCTCGGCGACCCCGCACCTCTTCACTTCGTTCGTACGTAATCCCGCCATCGATGCTGCGGCGCCCAGCCGAGCAGCCGCTTCGCCTTCGAGCTGTCCAGCAGCGTCTCGTACCCGTCGAGCGGCGCCCGAATGTCGGTCACCTCCGGATACCGAGCCGCCAGCAGATCCCGCGTCCGCACGTCCATGCTCGTCTCGTCGTTCGCCAGGTTGAGCGCGACGGCGCCGAGCCCCTCCGCCTCGATCGCGAGCCGGCACGCGACGGCGGCGTCCCGCGCGTCGATGTAGCTCCACAGGATGACCTCGCGTTCTTCCGGCTTATGGATGAAACGCGGGAAGTCGGCGTACATCGCCGGCGTAATGACGTTGCCGAACCGGAACGACACGACCTGCATGCCGACGCGCCGCGCGAACATGTCGGCCGTCTGCTCATTGACGATCTTAGACAAGCCGTAGCTGTCTTCCGGCTCCTGCGGATGC
>NZ_DASQMZ010000045.1:0-10805 GCF_035645235.1 Paenibacillus sp. | reverse complement strand
CGTCAGTTCCCGCTCCGAACCGCACCCGAGCAGCATGGCGGTGAAGGACGACAGCACAACCGACAGTGTAAGCAACCGCTTTCTCATTGTCCCGCTCGTTTCGTTTCGCATGTTCATAGTACAACCAATTATACGCAATATTCGACAAAGATTTTGTTAATTCTACATTAAGGTTTCCGAGGGCGCGATTGACCGGGAAAAAGTAAGAAAACGCGAAACGCAGCAAGCCGGGCGAGTTCGCCCGGCTTGCTGCGTTGTTTACGCTTTATGCTCCCGTCTCCGCGCTCGTCTCGACGATGGCCGCCCCCCAGCGTTCCAGCTCGATCCGTTCCCCCGCGCGAACCGGCCGATCCGTCAACAATTCCGTTCCGTCCCCGTGCGGATAAGGAAACGAAACCGGCTCGTCCGAATAATTGAAGTAGTACCGCACCGTCCGTCCCGCCTCGTTCGTCCCCGATTTGACGATGAGCGGGAATCGAAGCTCCTGGTCGGGTCCCCACAATCCTGCAGTCTTACAGGCTCTCTCCAACACGCTCCCCATCACTTCGGCGCTCGGCAAGCAGCCGATGTAGGTTGCGGCGCCCTTGCCGTACCGGTTTTCTGTGATTGCCGCGTATGCCCCCCAGTGAGGGTGATCATACCAAGCGAGCGCTTCCGCCGTCGTCGGCGTAAGCAGCTCCATCCAAGCAGTCACTTCGTTATGCTCGATACCGACCCCGAATGGATCGCCCTTGAGCGAAACCCTGTTCGGCTCGACGAACTGGCTGTATCGAACGCCGCAAACCTCCCCGATCCGACCCGGTTGGATATCGGTCCGGACCTTGATATGCTCGTCGGCGAACCCGCTCTTGAACGTATACACCGCATGTCCGCCGTTCTCCACATATCGGTTTAACCGATCGAACAGCTCGTCCGGCGCCGCATACAGCGCGGGAATGACGATCAAGTCGTACCGCTCGAACGAATCCGACTCCGGGAATAATATATCGCAGCCGATATTCATCTCGTATAACCGGTCGTACACGAGACGGACAATGTCATTGTACTTTACTTTCCCGCCGGGTAACGGGAACCAGTTCAGCGCCGTTAACGCCTCGTTGCTGACAAGAACGGCCGCGCGGTTCCTTTTCTTCAAATTTACTAGCTTCGGCGATAGCCGAGCGAAATCGCGGCCGATGGTAACCGCCTCTTCGTAGGTTGGATTCGGGCCCATGTCGTGACTGAGCAGGCCCTTCCAATACGTCTCGAACGAGTTATGAATCGAGTGCCAATGCCAATATCCGACCAGATTCGCACCGGACGCCAAGTGACTGAACGCTTGAAGCCGCAGCTGTCCGGGGTAAGGCGTCCAATGCGGGAACGCTTGCGCCTGCGTCTCCAGTACGAGGTAGTTCGTCCCCTTCAGCGATCGGACGGAGTCGCCGCAGAACGATATTTCTTTGCCGGTCAGCTCGTCCTGCGAGGGGTGATAAATGTCGACCCCCGCGATGTCGAGCGCTACCGCCGCCTCGAAGTGGTTTACATCCGGCTGTACGCCGTGCGAACCGGTACGGTCGTTCCACCCGAAGTCGAAGTTATGCGTGACGAATTGGTTCGGCCGCTTGTATTCGTTCACGATCGAAGTCTGCCAAGCGAGAAACTCGGTGACGAGCCGCCGTTGGAAGCGGGCGAATTCCGCGCCCAAGCTTCCGTTGATCGTACCGACGACGGACGGGAAGTCCTCCCAGGCGTTGATCCGGTTGCTCCAATAGGCGAGCCCGAACTCCCGGTTCATCCGCTCCACCGTGCCGAAAGTCTCCTTTAAATATTTCACGAACCGAAGCTGCACGTTCGGGCCGCTGGTGCGGTAATGCTTCGTCTCGTTGTCGACTTGATACCCGATAACGGCGGGGTGGCCGCATACGTGCGCGATCAGCTTGCGAATGATGCGTTCTGCGTAGAAGAGATACGTCGGGTTCGTAATGTCCATAATTTGCCGGGCGCCGTACCGGCCCGGGCCATCCGGCGTAATCGCCAGCACATCGGGATGTTCCTTGACCATCCAAGTCGGAACCGCGTACGTAGGCGTTCCGACGATGACATGAATCCCCGCTCGGTGCATCGCCTCGAGCACACGGTCCACGCTGGAAAAATCAAAGACGCCGTTCTGCGGCTCGTGCGTGCTCCACGTCGATTCGGCGATGCGGACAAAGTTGATACCCGCCGCCTTCATCATTCGAATATCCTCTTCCAGCCGCTCATAAGGCATATATTCGTCGTAATAGGCCACGCCGTACAGCAGTTGTTTCATCGTTATGTTCCCCCTCTGGTTACCGTTCGTTGGGAATAACAATTCGCCAGACTGTATGGATTTTCCTGTTATGAAGAGTTTTTATCTTACGCTCCCCCTCCCTCCGCTCAACCGTCGGTTGAGTCGGGCCGAAACTCAAATACGAAGTTATTGTCCATTCGAGGCCCTTCCCATAGAATTGGATGCATGAAGGAGCGTGAGAACTGCACATGAAGGAACAATTCGCGAGAAACATTAGCATCGCCCGCAAAGAAAAGCGCCTCACGCAGGAGGAGCTTGCTCACATGCTCGGCCTCTCCTTCCAAGCCGTATCCAAATGGGAAAACGCCCAGACGATGCCCGACATCTCGCTCCTGCCCGAAATCTCGCGCATCTTGGATGTAAGCATCGACAAGCTGCTCGGCTACGCGGCGCAAAACAAGCGGATCACCATCTATGAGGATGAATACCAAACACAAGACTACTACTGGGGCACCGAGCCGAATAAAGCTTGTTACAAGGTCCTCGAGCTCATGCCTCCGACAAAGCGCCTAAAATTACTGGATATCGGGTGCGGCGAGGGGAAAGACGCGGTCTTTTTCGCACGGAACGGGTACGAGGTCAGCGCATTCGACGTGTCGGACGCGGGGCTCGAGAAAACCAGAAGGCTTGCCGAACAAGCCGGCGTACGCGTGAATGCGTTTAAGGCGGACATTTTGGATTACCGTCTGGACTCGCACTACGACATTCTCTTCTCCAGCGGCGTACTGCACTACATCAAGCCGGAATACCGCCAAGAGATATTCGACAATTACAAGCACTATACGAATGCTGGCGGGATCCACGTTTTTAACGTATTCGTACAGAAACCATTTATCGCCCCTCCTCCGGAAAAGGAACCGAACGCCTTCGCATGGCACTCCGGCGAGTTACTCGCTTATTACCGCGATTGGCTGATCGCGGACAGCTCGGAAATCGTCTTCGACTGCAATTCCTCCGGCATTCCGCACAAGCACGCCATGACGAAGATGATTGCCCGAAACGAACTCCCGACTATTCGGCGCGGTCGACTGTAACGACAACAAAGGGGCTGTTTCGGAAGTAGATGAACTTCCGGTACAGCCCCTCATGCCGTTCTGTCACTTCTCCTGTGCTGCACGCTGGTTATAAATCGCACAAAATTATACATTCGGTTTGCTCCCGGAAGCCCGTAACGGGTGAATCGGCGACCTGGCCAATACCCATACGCCGTACCCCGGCAACGTCGCTTCGCCGGCGAGCCGCTCCCCGCCGATCAGTTCGACATAGCTTTCGCTCAGCGTTATTCGGCACGGCCCGGGATTATGGTTCATCACAAAGATATATTCGTTGCCTTCTTTGCTCCTGAGCGCAACTTCCACATTCGCCGGCGTATCGAGAATCGGCCGTGCATCGGCTTCGGCAGCGAGGCGATGCACCAGCTTGGCGATCGCGTCAGGCTCGGGAACGGTACCCACGTACCACGCTTTCCCTCTCCCGTATGCATTACAGGTCATTGCCGCTTCCCCGGCATAGTAATCCTCTGCATACCGGGCGACGACGTCAGCGGCGTCCGCCAGGACGATATCGCACAGAAGTCCGCATGCGTACGACTCGCCGTCCCATGTCATCGCATTGTTTTGTTCCGGCTTCAGCGTGTCGCTCTCATCCACACGAATGCCCAGCAGGGTTCTTAGCTTGCCAGGATATCCGCCCGTGACGACTCGATCGTGCTCGTCCACGAGTCCGCTGAAGCAAGTCGTCACGAACTGGCCCCCGCCCGCCACATAGGATTCCAGCTTCTTGTCCAGTCCTTCTCGCACCATGTAAAGCAGCGGCGCGACAATGAGTCCGTAGGGGGCGAAGTCGCTGTCGGGGTGAACGATGTCGACCTGAATATTCGCGTCGTGGAACGCTTTATAATAGGCGAGTAATTGAGCGAAATAACGGATATCCTTGCTCGGTCCTGCGCAAAGCTCGACTGCCCAACAGTTTTCCCAATCGAACAGGATCGCCGCTTTGGCGGAGGTGCGCGCGTCGATCAACGCATCGCCGAGCCGGTGGAGTTCCCCGCCTAGAGCGGCGACCTCGCGGAACGTCCGGGTGAACTCGTGGCCTGCGTGACCGATGACGCCGCCGTGCATTTTCTCGCCACCGCCTATCGATTGACGCATCTGGAAAAACATGACCGCATCCGCCCCGCGCGCTATGGCCTGATAGCTCTGCAGCCGCATTACGCCGGGCCTCTTCGGCGGATTATAGTCCCTCCACTGGGCTCGGTCGGGCGCCTGCTCCATGAGCATGTACGGCTGTCCGTCGCGAAGTCCGCGCATCATATCATGCCAGAATGCCGTAATGTGAGGGGGGGCATCGTTGGAAGGGTAGCTGTCCCAGGCGGCCACATCTACGTACTGCGACCATTTCCGGTAATCGAGCTCTTTCCAAAATCCCATGAAATTGGTGGTCACCGGAATATGCGGCGTAACCCTTTTCACAATGTCCCGCTCCATAAGAAAGCACTCTAGCAGGCTGTCCGACTGAAACCGCATATAATCGAGCGTCTGACTCGGGTAGCTGGATTTCGTGTCTCCCCAATAGATCGTCGTTTCGGTAGGGCTGACGATATCCTCCCAGTCGTAATACAGATGATTCCAAAAGCTCGTATTCCAAGCCCGGTTCACCTCTTCCACCGTGCCGTAACGCGCCTGCAGCCATCGCCTGAATGCCGCTTCGCAATTCTCGCAATAACAGTAGCCGTTATATTCATTGGAGATATGCCAGGCGCTTAGCGCCGGGTGATCCTTGTATCGATCCGCAATTCTCCGTACCAGCTCGGACGCAAAACGTCGGAACGAACTGCTGTTGGGGCAGAAGTTGGCGCGTCCTCCGTATTTCCGCTTGCGTCCGTCGAAGCCGACGCGCTGTAAATCAGGGTAGCGTCGTCCCATCCAAGACGGATAAACAACCGTCGCTGTCCCCAGACAAGCTTGAATGCCATGCTCTCCCAGCAAATCCATGATCCGATCCAGCCAATGGAACTCATACCGGTCCTCTGCAGGCTGCAGCCGACCCCAGCCGAAGACGTTCACCGATACCGTATTGACGCCGGCCAGGCTGAACAGGCGCATATCGTCCAGCCAGACGTCCTCCGGCCACTGCTCCGGGTTGTAATCGCCCCCGTACAAAATCTGCGGAATGTTCGGGGTGATCATGGCGCTACTCCCAACGAATGACAATGCCGTTATAATCGTTGCGCCGCTTCGTGAAGAGCGTGTTATAGATCGCTTCCGACTCCTCCCAACCTACCTCGTGGGTGATCAGGGGCAGGATATTTAACGTCCCGGACTCCATCAATCGAATGACCCCTTCGCGCACAGGCCGTTCTCCGATAAAGCAAGGAAAGAGGGCGTTCAACTGCTTATTGTGCGGCGTATTGAAGGCGAAGGACGCACGTCCTGGATACCACCCCATAAAGACGAAGGTCCCCTTCGTGCGGCAGGCCGACATCGCGTCGTCAAGGAGCGCCTCGAAGCCGGTCGATTCCGCCGCAATATCGGCGCCCTTCGGGAAGCGCTCTAGGAACGCGGCCAGCGCCGGCTGCTCGGAAGCATCGATCGTCCAATCCGCGCAATACGCCCGCGACCGTTCGATCCGGTCCTGCGAAATGTCCGAAGCCACGACATAAGCGCCCCGCAGTCGGGCGATCATCGCCGCGCATTGTCCGATCAAGCCCTGCCCGGCTATATAGACGAGGTCGCCCATGTTCACCCCTGCCATATTCCAGGCGTTGGCGGCCACCGACGGCTGCACGAACATCGAGCACACCTTCAGCGATTCCTCTTTCGATACTTTATGCACGAGCGCCCAATGCGCCTTAACATACTCCGCATGCGCGCCGCTGCAGAAGACGGTGACTAGGTCGCCAACCTGGAACAAGGCCCTGCCGTTCTCGCCGACCTCCACAATCCGGCCGGACGCCTGGTAGCCGTTGACGAAGGGAGGCTCTCCGTAATCCGAACGCTTGCCTTCTGCGATCCACATCTCGGTGCCGATGCTGACGCCGGAATAGACAGTCTTGATTACGACCGAATCGGCATCGGCCCGGGGGACTTCCATTTCGATCAATTCCGCTTTCTTACCGATTTCCGTTACGGCCAACGCTTTCATATCGTCATCCCTTTCCTTCTTCGCGAAATCTAGCGATTTGCTGCGCTCCCTTTTATCCTATGTTCTTCCGAGGCATCCAGCTATGGTGTATATTAAGATTCAGATGGTGATATTCGCCATTATCCTCTTTGCGGCGGCGGCAGGTGAGAACGATGAAGCACGGCGGCTTAGTTTATTATGGAGAAAAATATTTCAGGGACGGCGAGCTTTTCTCGATCATTCCCTACAACGAACCGTTGAAAAAGGACCGCCGGTTGCATACGCACGATTTCGTAGAAATTTGCTACGTTTACGAAGGAAGCGGCTTCCACGAGCTGGGCGGCCGGGAATGGCGCGTCTCGAAGGGCGACCTGTTCCTGATCAATTACGATGATGCGCACGCGTTCTACAGGGGCGCTGCGGACGAGACGTTGCGAACGTATAATATTTTGTTCAAACCGGGGTTTCTCGACGAAAATCTGCTTCCGTTCCACGACTTCTCCAGCCTGACGATGTCCTATTTGTTCAAGGGAGACTGGGATGACGACCTCGTCCGGGCCGACCTGCGGCTTCCCGCGGCCGATCAGAAAGAGTTCGACCAACTGATCGTTCGAATGCACAGGGAATACACGCAGCGTCAGGAGGGCTATCACTCGATCATTCGAGCCCACATGATCGAGCTCATCGTGCGCATCATGCGCGGCTTCAACAAACGCGTGCACGGGGAGCCGATGCAAACGGGTAAGGCGGCTTCTATCGAAGCGGCGCTTAGACATCTGGAAACGCATTATAACGAGCCCGTCCATCTGGTGGATCTAGCCCGGAAGTCCTTCGTCAGCAAAAATTATTTCTGCCGCCTCTTCAAGGAAACGACCGGCGTTACGGTATCCCAATATACGCAGCAGGTACGTATCGAGGAAGCCGCAAAAATGATTAAAGAGTCGGACGCAAGTATTGCGGCGATCGCCTCGGAAGTGGGCTTTACCGATTATAAGGCTTTCTATCTGGCCTTCCGTCGTCATAAGGGGCTATCGCCCAACGCTTATAGAAATTTAACGTAAAGAAAAAGAAGCCGATCCGGGCAGGGCGACCTGCGCAGGCTCGGCTTCTTTCGTTATGATCAAGCTGATGAATTCAAGTCAGATAAGCGTAGCACGCGCTTCAAGCCGTCCAGGGGATCGTTCAAGGGGAAATACTCCAAGCCGATATAACCCTCGTACGACGTGTCGGCAATGGCCTGAAATACGGCCGGGTAATGGATCTCCCCGAGATGCAACTCCCGCCGTCCCGGGTTTCCCGCCGCGTGGAAGTGGCCAATCCAGTCGATATGCTTCGTAATGGTGCGGATCAGATCGCCCTCCATAATTTGCTGATGATATATATCGAACAGAAGCCGGACGCTGGCATGATCGACCTCTCCAACAATCTCCAGCCCTTCATTCGCGCCTGCCAAATAATAGCCCGGATGATCGACGCGGGTATTCAACGGCTCGAGCATCAGCGTCATACCGGCTTCCCCCAGGAGGGGCGCGGCCGCCCGCAATCCTTCAACGATGGAGCGCCGCTGCTGAAATCTCGGCGCGCCCGTGTCGTTTCCGGTCGTTGTCAGGATGCGGCTGCAGCCGAGCTGTTGCGCTGCTGGATGGTATCCCGGATACCCGTAAGGAATTCATTTCGCGTTTCAGGCTCGACCAGGTTGCCGAACGAGGTACCGATAATGACCGGCGTAAGTCCGAGCCGAGCCGCCATGCTTCGGATCCCATCCATATCTTTGTTCTGCCAAGACCAGAATTCGAACGCATCGTATCCGGCCTCGGGCAAAGAAGCTAGACTTGGCAGAAAAGGGCGACCCGCGAAAACGGCATCAATGCATACGGAAAATTTCACTTGAGCGCTTCCCTTCCTTTCGGCGGCGGATTCCTTCATACGAAGCTTACTCCAAGCTTGCACATGGGTTTCGCGCAAATGCCTGTAAATCGCCACGCGCTGCCCCTCCTTCACGTCGGTGACGCCCTGGCCCAGATCCGAAACGACGCCGACGCAAATGTTGCCGAGCTCCAGGTAAAACGGCTTGCTCTTGGCCGTATCGTTATCTAGAAAAAGAAGCATTTCGGGATCCAAGCGGCTGGACAGGAACGGATCGATTCCCTGGAAGGCCTGCATTTCGGATCCGTGTTTCGGTGCGCCGTACTTGACGCGGACACGAACTTCGCCCGGTCCGGGCTCGCTTTCGGTGTAGGAGCGTAACACGGGTTTTCTAGGTTCCATGGCAACAAGTTCTCTTGGCAAGGCCGCCGAGCTCCTCGTGCATTCGTCGCTGAGCCCCGGTGAAGCGGCTCGCTGCGTAGGCATCCATGATCTCTATTATTTCTCACGCATCTTTAAGAAGCTGAAGGGCTGTGCGCCCTCGCGTTTCAAATCGAGGTGGGAAGAAATCTCCTCGCTTCCCGCAGCTCCTCCCATCCGGACATCCGCCTAGGTTGAGTTCAACTGCATGTTAATCGCGGCGAACCGTCGATCACGATTTACGGCATAAGCGGTGATGGAGGCGGACGGTCCGCCGGCGCCGGATGGCGACGAATTGCTGTCCCGCGTCATTCTGCGCCGATATATTCGAAGTCGAGCCGCCCTTCGGGCGCAACGTCGCCGTATTGATAGAAGTCCATATAGTCGCCTTCGTTCTGCATATGATCCGCCCACTTGAACCGGAATCGCACCGGCCGCCCCGGGCGGTCCAGTCCGAGCACGGTTCGCAGCACGGCTAGCTGCAATTCCCGGCCGGCGACGACATATCGAACGTCTGCGGCCTTAACCCAATTCCAGCCTCCGTCGCTCCGCTCCAACAACGACGTATACGCGTTGAGCACGGTTCGATTCACGACGAAATCGTAGCCATACCACCCTTGTTCGCCGCAACCACAACTACAGCCGCTTACGCAGCCGTTGCCGTCGCCGTCGTTCACCCGGAGGAACAGCATCATCCAATGCTTATCGGTATGCGGGGTGATGACGTCACGCGTTCGGGCGTAAAAATACACATAGCGCTCGTCGTGCGCGACCTTCATGGCGACGAAGTCGTTTCGTCCCGTCTCGTTCGCGTAGTACAAGTCCCCATAGCCGCGATGGCTTCGCGGCGTCGTATCTCCTGCGAAGTCCCGATATGTCGTCTCGACCGCGTCCCAACCCGAGAAATCCGGACGCAGCGGAATCGTTCGGGCGGGAGCGGCCGGCGGCGGGGGCGGCGAGCCTTTGAATTTCCGAATGTTGTCGATCATCTGCAGATAATAGTTGTCTCCGTATCCGCCCTTCATCGGTTCGATATCTCTGCTGAAATTGAGCGTCGCCTGATCGACGAACAAATTCGGCCGCTCGGACGGTCCTTGCAGCCGCATTGCGATCCACTCGTTCCAGCCTGTCACGAAGATGATGGACGGATCCTCAGATATCGCGTACGTCCACTGATCCTCGAAGTTGTATCCGGCCAATTCGGCGCCGGGCACGTTCAACCCATCCCGGTAGCTTCTGCCCCAGTTGACGCCATGATTGTAGAAGGGGGTGTCGCTCATCGCCAACGTCGGATGCTGCGCGACCGACACGCTGACAATTTCCTTCTCGCCCTCGTCATTCGTATAGACGCGCTGCGGTCTACAAAATTCAATCCATGGAAACCCGTTGATTTTACGCTCTTCGAAGGGCCATTGGTTTCGACGGAACGTAAAGCAACGCCGATGCTCGTCCGTGCACTCGTCCGGATCCCCGACGATGAGCGGCTTCCCTTTCCACAAAAACCAGAGCTCCCGATAGCGGCCCGGCCGGTAAAGATCCTCGTAGAGCGATGCTACGGTTTCCCCCGACCGGCTGTTGGTGTAGAACGCGATCTTCGGAACGTCGAAGCCCTGCAAGCGAATTTCGTCCATGATCGCGAATAACGCGTCGTACACATTCTTGTACGTGAAGGCGTTCGTCGCGTCGAACACGAGGAAGTCGACGCCCGCCGCGGTCAGCAGTTGCACATGTCTTCGCAATACCCATACGTCGTCGTTCACGTAATAGCCGTAGAGAGGCTCTCCCCAGAAATGATATGCCTCTTGGGGGCCCCACAGCGGGTGATTCGGGTCGTTCGCCGCCTCCGGAGCGGCCGCCAATATGCGCGAATTGTCGAACGGCCCCTCGGTCCCGTGTTGGCCTAACCACAGAAAGTAAAATAAACCGACATATTTGTCCCCCATACGCAATCGCCCCTTCTTCCGAATGAACGCCGCTCCGCGTCCGGACGACGAAAGGCAACGCGGTTATAGGCGCAAGGCCAACCGCGCTGCCCCGATCTCCGGACGTTCCACGACACCGCACATCGCTACGGAACCGTACTCGT
>NZ_DASQMZ010000044.1:0-4412 GCF_035645235.1 Paenibacillus sp. | reverse complement strand
GCTCAACCACCTCGGCGGCTTCCGCTTGCAAACCTATAAGCATCGCGGTTGGGACTCCGTTCACAAGGAGCCGCTCGACATCAATCGGATGACGCCGGAGACGCTCGCGAGCATGTGGAGCGCGATCGAAGCGAACCGCTCGTTCCTGCTCGATTATTTCAAGAAGAAAGCCGAGCTGCTCGGCGTCGAACGGCTCGGCTGGACCGATCTCGACGCGCCGATCGGCAAGGCGGGGGAGAAGATCGGCTTCGACGACGGGGCGGCGCTCATTATCGATCAGTTCCGCCGCTTCGGGCCGCGGCTCGCGGACTTCGCGGCCATGACGTTCCGGGACCGGTGGATCGAAGCCGAGGACCGGCCGGGCAAGCGGCCCGGCGGCTTCTGCACGTCGTTCCCGCTGAAGAAACAGTCCCGCATCTTCATGACGTACGAAGGCTCGATGACGAACGTATCGACGCTCGCGCACGAGCTCGGTCACGGCTTCCATACGCACGTCATGTACGATCTGCCGATGCTGACCCAAAACTACGCCATGGGCGTGGCGGAGACGGCGTCGACGTTCGCGGAGCTGATCGTGTCCGACGCGACGATCCGAAGCGCCAAGGACCGCGAGACGAAGCTTGCGCTGCTCGACGACAAAATTCAGCGTTCCGTGGCGTTCCTGATGAACATCCACGCGCGGTTCCTGTTCGAGACGAACTTCTACGAAGAGCGGAAGCGCGGCACGGTGAGCGCGGAGCGGCTGAACGATTTGATGGTTGCGGCGCAGAAGGAAGCGTATCACGATTCCCTGGCGTCGTATCACCCGCATTTCTGGGCTTCGAAATTACACTTTTACATTACGGAGGTTCCGTTTTATAATTTTCCATATACGTTCGGATATTTGTTCAGCACCGGCATCTATGCGACGGCCGCCGGCGAAGGGGCGGGCTTCGAGGAGCGGTACGTCTCGCTCTTGCGGGATACCGGCCGCATGACGGTCGAGGATTTGGCGCGCAAGCATCTGAACGTCGATCTGACGCAGCCGGAGTTCTGGGAGCGATCGGTGGCGCTCATGAAGAAGGACGTCGAGCATTTCCTGGCGCTGTAACGAGAACGTCGGAAGCCGGACGCGAACGGGCGAGGAGCCGGAGGTGGAAGCGAAGTGGGTCTGCAAAACTGCGGACGCTGCGGAACGTTGTTTGTACGGCAAAAGTCCCAATATTGCGCGGAATGCGCGAAATGGTTCGCCGCTACGTACGGGGAAATCAGAGACTACTTGCGATCCAATCCGAACCGCACGTTGTGGGACGTGCACGTCGAGCTGAACATTCCGTTATCGGTCGTACAGCAAGTGATCAAATATACGGAAGAGAACGGATGAACGGCAAAGAAAAAAAGTGACTATGTCGCCATAGTCACTTTCTTTCGTAAGTACTTCCGCCCGCTGATTAGCGGCGGAATTGACCAGCCAAAGACTGCTCCGCGATTTGCACGAGGCGGCGAGTAATGTGACCCCCGATCGCACCGGTGTCGCGGGTAGCCATGAAGCCGTAATAGCCGTCTTCAGGAATCTTGATGCCGAGTTCCTGTGCGACTTCGTACTTGAGTTGCTCCAAAGCTTGGGAAGCTTGTGGTACAACCAAGTCGTTCGAGCTGTTAGAACCTGTACCCATGAGTGATCACCTCCCTCTTGAAACGTAGTATGATCCAAAACAAACATTATACGCATAAGAAATACTGGTAATTTTTTCACGCGCCGAGAAGGAGGATCCCCATGTTCGACATTCGATACGAGGGACTTTCCCACAACGCGGAATTACAGATTGTTCAAGCGGACGTCGCCGTCGTCGCCGAAGGGGAAACGCTCGTCGAAGAGCCGCTCTGCATCGATGTGGGACTCCCGGCGCTGCTCGCCAGCGCGTTCGGGGACGTCCGGCCCGACCGGTTCGCCGACGCGGCCGTCGCGTGGGAGCGGATGCCCTTCTTCGTCTGCGGCTGCGGGGATCCGGACTGCCGGGGCATTCCGATCGCCGTTCGTCACGAGGGCGGCGACGTCGTCTGGACGGAGCTCGAGCAGACGCCCTCCGGCGAGCGCGCGCACGGGGAGTATCGCATTCCGTCGGCGGACTATCGCCGCGTGCTTAAGCGGCTCGGGCAGTCGTTCCTCGCTTTCGTCGAGCCGCTCGACTACCGGCCGCTGCAGCCGGACACCGTACGCCTCGTGCGGGAATGGACGGAGCGGCTGGAGCGCGAGGACGCCCAAGCCCTATAATCGCGAGGGGACTTGTGCGGAGGCACCCTTTCCGCTATAATGTGGAAAATCGTAACCCTCACATGATGAATCGATGACGGGAACAAGTAACCTTGCGAGCGTTCAAGCGCAGAGAGCCGGCGGATTGCTGCGAAGCCGGAGTTGAGCCGCGAAGCGAATGGGTCCCCGAGATCGGAACCGAACCGCGCCGCAGACGGCGCGCTAGGGGAAGCGGACGGCTCCCGATATCGAGCTTGGAAGGCCGACGGCCCGAACGGGCGCAGCGATGCGCGAGTATGCGTTCGGACTCGGCGAAGAAGGGTGGCACCACGGCTCACGTCCCTTGCGGACGGGGCCTTTTTTGCGTTCATTTTCGGAAAAATCAAGGAGGGCGTTGAGCAGATGAAAAAGAAACGGGTACTCTCGGGCATTCAGCCGAGCGGGTTGATGACGATCGGCAACTATATCGGGGCGATTCGGCAATTCGTCGACATGCAGCACGAGTACGACAGCTACTTCATGATCGTCGACATGCACGCGATCACGGTGCCGCAGGATCCGGCGAAGCTGCGGGAGCAGTCGGAGTCGCTCGCGGCGGTGTATCTCGCTTGCGGCATCGATCCGGAGAAAGCGACGCTGTTCCTGCAGTCGCAGGTGCGCGCGCACGCGATGCTCGGGTGGATGATGACGACGCTCACGTACATGGGCGAACTCGAGCGCATGACGCAATTCAAGGACAAATCCGCGGGTAAGGAATCGATCGGCACGGGCCTGTTCGTCTACCCGTCGCTGATGGCGGCCGACATTCTGTTGTACGACACCGATCTCGTGCCGGTCGGCGACGACCAGACGCAGCATCTGGAGCTGACGCGCGATCTCGCGAATCGGTTCAATCAGCGGTTCGGCGAGACGTTCGTCGTGCCGGAGGGCCACTTCACCGAGGTCGGGGCGCGCATCATGTCGCTCCTCGACGGCACGAAAAAGATGAGCAAGAGCGATCCGAATCCGGGCGCGTTCATCTCCCTGCTCGACGAGCCGGACGTCATCCGCAAGAAGTTCAGCCGGGCGACGACGGATTCCGGCCGCGAGATCGTCTTCGACCGCGCGAACAAGCCGGAGGTCAGCAACTTGCTTGAAATTTACTCGGCGATGACGGGGAAATCGATCAAGGAGCTCGAGAAGCAATACGAGGGGCAGGGCTACGGCGCGTTCAAGAAGGAGCTGGCCGAGGCCGTCGTGGAGGTGCTGGCGCCGATTCAAGCGCGGTACCGCGACATTCGCGCTTCAGGGGAGCTGCATACGATGCTGAAGCGCGGCGCGGAGAAAGCGTCCGACGTCGCCGACGCGACGCTGCGCCGGGCGATGGAGAAGATGGGCTTCGTCCTCCCGTAAGGAACCGCAAGCCCCGAGGAGCGGCCTGCGGCGGACTACTTCCGCTGCAGCCGGCGCTTCAGCGCCATGCCGGCCCCGGTGACGGCGAAGCTCGCGAGGAGGAAGAAGAGCGCCCAGCCGGTGCGGAAGTAGCTGAGCGACGCCCCGGCCGCGATCAGGCAGGCGAGGCTAAGGGAAGCGAATAACAGTGCGAGCGGCTTGCTCAATAGAGTTCACCTACCTGGTGCCGACGAGGATCGGTTTTGACGGAGCGTCTTCGAGCTTGCGCTCGAGCTTTTCTTCGCTGATCCAGCCGACGTAGCTGAAGACGGGCTCCTTGTTAGCATTGTACTTCACGACGGCGAGGAATGGATACTGTTTTCGATGCTGATACCTCGCGTCGACCCATCGAACGATCGTGTCGGCGCCCCGGCGTTCCTCCTGCGGACACGGATGGGAGCTGAACGACAGGAACGCTTCGACGGCGGGGTGACGCTTCGACTTCTCGATCAACGGAGACGATGCGCACACGTATTTGTCGGTCCACGTCAGCTTGCCGCCCTTCCAGACGCCGATCGTGTAGTCGCCCTCGCGATTTTTCCGGACGACGTTCCACACGCTCCAATTCACGGTCGGAATCGCCGTATATTCGTCGCCGTCCCGGCGGGTCGGATCCCGGCGCGGCAGCGTCCGCTCCGTGACGAGATGAACGACGCTCCGCCAGGCGTAATACAGCAAGAGCACCCCGTAGAGCGTCGGGAATACGACCACAGGCGACGCCGCGCCCAGCGCCCATAACGCCAATGCG
>NZ_DASQMZ010000043.1:0-3602 GCF_035645235.1 Paenibacillus sp. | reverse complement strand
CGAAAGTTGAATGATTTTTAGTCAGGCGCAGGACGAGGGCACTCGCACGACGACTTCCGCCCCCTTCGCCCGCGACTCGAAATGTAGCCCGTACGCGGCCCCATAGTACAGCCGGATACGCTTATTCACGTTGTGGAGGCCGATGCCGCTGCCGCCGCCGGACGGCGCGCGGCTCTCGCCGACCTCGAGCGTCCGGTTGAGTTCCTCCAGCCGGTCCGGCTCCAGCCCCGCGCCAGAATCGATGATGCGGAGGATCAGGTCTCCGCCGGACGGTTCCGCGACGATGGAAATCCGAATTTCATGGTCCTCCGCCTGCCGGCCGGCTTGAATCGAATTTTCGACGAGCGGCTGCAAGATGAAACGCGGCACGCGGCAGGCGAGCAGCGGCTCGTCCACGTCGATGTCGAATTGAACCCGGTTGTTGAAGCGGATGTTAATGATTTTGATATAATGCTGCAAATAATGCAGCTCGTCCTGCAGCGTGCACATCGGGTCTTTATTGGAGAACACCGGGCGAAGGATGTTGCCGAGCGCCACGATCGTCTCCACGATATTATCCGCTTTAATGATCGAAGCCATCCAGCGCACGCTGTTCAGCGTGTTGTAGAGGAAGTGCGGATTGATTTGATACTGCAGCGCCTCGATTTCGAGTTCCCGCTTCTGCTCCTGCATCGCGTTATTTTTGTCGATCAGATCGACCATGCTGAGCGACATCTCGTTGAAACGGCGGATGACCGTCCCGAACTCGTTGTTCGGCACCTCGTGGAACGTCACGCCGAGCTCGCCGCGGGACATGTCCTTCATCTTGCCGGACAGCAGGTGGAGCGGTCGAATCATCTTGTTGAGCCAAAAATACGAAACGATGAAAATCGCAAGCAGGCTAATCAGGAAGACGAGCACGATCATGCGCTGCACGGCGTATATTTGAGCCGAGAACGCATCGAGCGGAATTTCCCTGAGGATGTACCAGCCCGTATCCTGCAGACGGAAGTAGACGATTTGCACGCGCTCGCCGTCCACGAAATCGTCGTAGCTCCCGTAGGCGCTTTGCGCGTCCGACACCCCCTCGTCCGGCAGGGCGGGGCCCTGCGTTCCGATCCGCTCCGGGCGGCTTGCGGAGAGGATCGTTCCGTCCGCGTCCGCGATGTACATCTCTCCGTCGTCGGCGTCCAGCGAGGCGGAGTAGACAGAAGCCAAATACCGTTCGTCGATATTGAAAATGAGCGTCGCGCTGATGCGCGGATCCGATATGGCCCGCGTACCGCGCAGTACGCTGACGAGCGCGCCGTCGTTCGCGCCGGTCATGTACGGGTTGTAGAACGACTTCGTCATGCCGCCCTCGATAACGATGCCCGGGTACAGCTCCTGCGATTTGCGGTACGGCTCCGACGCGAAGAAGCTTTGCGACCAGGCTTCCACCGAATGGACGAGCGTCGTATCGCCGCTCCCGCCGACCGCGCCTTGATTTTCGGCCGTCACGTAGATCGAATGGACGTACCCGTAGTTGCCGATGAATCTGGTGATATGGTCGTGAAGCATATTTTTGTAGTTTAAAAATTCCAGCTCGCTCTTCTCCGATAAATTCAATAAGAGCGCTTGCATGTCTTCGTCTTGCAGGAACAGCTTTTGCAGCCGGTCGACGTCGGAAAACAAGCCGCTGATGTTATGGTCGAGCTGCTGGAACTGCTGGAAGAGCAGCCGCTCGTTCTGCTCCTTGATCATGCCGAGCATGAACGAATACAAATAATACGACGCCGCCGACAGGACGACGACGCTGATGATCATGAAAAACACGATCAGCTGCGTGCGCAGGCTTTGGAACCAGCGGAGCGGCTTCATGCGTCGCCTCGCGCCCCGGTCACCCATTGCTTCCGATACTCGTTCGGATTGAGCCCGGTCACTTTTTTGAACACCTTGCTGAAATACGTATACTCCGGCGAGAAGCCGACCTGCACCGCGATGTCGTACGACTTCATCTGCGTGCCGATCAACAGCTCCTTCGCCCGTTCGATCCGGTACCGGTTCAAATAATCGACGAACGAAATTTCCAGCTCTTTCTTAAATAGATTGCTAAGATAGCTGAAGCTTAACCCGACATGGTCGGCGACCATCTGCAGCGAAATGTTTTCGGTGTAGTGCCGCTTGATATATTGGATCGCTTTCGTAATCTCGCCGCTCATCTGGAGCTGGCTGCGGGCCTTCTCCGCGATGTCGTTCAAGTACAGCAGCGTCTGCTCGAGCATGTCGGGCAAGTTGTCGCATTGCTCCAGCTTGTCGGTGACGTTGAAGAGCAGCGTCATCTCGTTCTGGTTGTCGTCGTAGACGTTCGTGCTGACCCACTGTACGAATTGGAACAACAACACTTCGATCGACTTTCGCTCTTCCTCGAGCGCTTGACCGAACAGCTCCATATAATGGTCGTATTCCTTCAGCTTCATCGGCGACAGGAGCGCCCGAAGGGCGGGCGCGGCGCGAATCGCCGCGAGAGGCGCCCGCGCCGCCGACGCGTCGGCGGCATGCCCCGCGTCGTGCAGCTGACCGGGGCCGGCCAAAAATTTCCGATCCAGCGCCCGCGCCGATTCGGCGTACAGCTTCGGGATCGACTTAAAGCCGTTCTGTACGCCGCTGATCCCGAAGGACACGGAGCCGTTGAAATACGTACGGATGACCTCCTGCACGTGGCGCAAAATCGTCCGCGTCTCCTGTACGATCGCTTGCTCCGAGGGCATATCGTCGAACGAGAACAAGAGCAAGTACCGCGTCTCCTCGAGGTGGAACGCCTCGCCCCGTTTGTGGATGCCTGTAATCTCGTCGAGAATGTTCATCAAGGTCATTTTGATCAAGTGGCCGTGCTCGTCGCGAAATTTTTCCTTCAGCCGCGAGTAGCGGTCGACCTCCATGAGACAACCAACGAGCCTCGTGGACGTCAACCGCAAGCCGTTGCGCAGCGCGAACGACTCGAATTCGTCCGCGGAGAATATATTATAAAAGAGGAAATCCTTCAGCATCTTTTCTTTCAGCAAATCCATATTTTTCTGCGAGCGGCCGCCTTCGTGCGGCGCGCGCCCGCCTTGTTCGATCAATTCGTTCCTCACGCCATCGAGCACGGATTCGATTTCTTCCTCCGTCATCGTCAACTTCAGAATATAGCTGGATACCCCGAACGTCATCGCTTTGCGCGCCAGCTCGAATTCTTCGAGGCACGACAGCACGACGATGCGGGTCGACTTGTCCTGGGAGCGGATCCGCTCGATCAGCTGCATGCCGTCCATCTTCGGCATGCGAATGTCGGTGATGACGACGTCGGGCTTCTCGCGCTGGTAATGCTCCCAAGCCGCTTGACCGTCCGGAAGGTCCGCCACGACCTCCATCCCGAATTTGCTCCAATCCACCGAATTTTTCAATCCGAGGCGGACCAACATTTCGTCTTCCACGATCGCTACCTTATACATTGCTGCAGCTCCCTTCCCCGTACGCTCGGCCATGCCATGGGTAACTCCATTCTCTACGGTCGCCCCGCTTTCGTCAATGGCGCTTGCGCCCAACGGACGACCGCCCGCGATGCGGAACAAGCCGCCCCCCGGCCGGGTAGCGGCTTGCCT
>NZ_DASQMZ010000042.1:0-20092 GCF_035645235.1 Paenibacillus sp. | reverse complement strand
TACAAAGGTCAAATCCCCGGCGTGAAAAAGGCCAGCTGGTAAAAACCCTGACGAGGGAAGGAGGTACGTGATTCATGGTTATGTCCGATCCGATTGCAGATATGTTGACACGCATTCGCAACGCGAACACGGTCCGTCACGAGACGGTCGAAATCCCGGCATCCAAGATTAAGCGCGAAATCGCCGAAATCTTGAAGCAAGAGGGCTTCGTACGCGACGCGGAATACGTTAACGACAACAAACAGGGGATTATCCGCCTGTTCTTGAAATACGGCCAGAATAACGAGCGCGTTATTACGGGTCTGAAGCGCATCAGCAAGCCGGGCCTTCGCGTGTACGCGAAGTCGACCGAGCTGCCGCGCGTATTGGGCGGTTTGGGTATCGCGATTATCTCGACGTCCCAAGGCTTGATGACAGACAAAGCTGCTCGTCAATCGAAGAGCGGCGGCGAAGTCGTCTGCTACGTGTGGTAATCGATCAAGACAAGAAACGGAGGTGCAACGCAAGATGTCCCGTATTGGACGCAAACCGATTGCGGTTCCGAACGGCGTAACGATCACCCTCGACAACCGTACGATTACGGTGAAAGGGCCGAAAGGCACGCTGTCCCGCGAACTGCATAAAGATATGAAAATCAACGTGGCGGAAAACGAAATCGTCGTGGAACGCCCATCCGACCATAAGCTGCACCGTTCCTTGCACGGCACGACGCGCAGCGTGATCGCCAACATGATCACGGGCGTAACGGACGGCTACGCGAAGACGCTCGAGCTCGTCGGCGTCGGTTACCGCGCGAACAAGACCGGCGATAAGCTCGTCCTGAACGTGGGCTACTCGCACCCGGTCGAAATCGCTCCGGAAGGCGTGGAATTCGAAGTTCCGGCGCAAAACCGCATTATCGTTCGCGGCATCGACAAGGAGCTTGTCGGCGCGTACGCGGCGAAAGTTCGCGCAGTTCGCGAGCCTGAGCCGTACAAAGGCAAAGGCATCAAATACGAAGGCGAACGCATTATCCGCAAAGAGGGTAAAGCGGGCGGCAAGAAGAAGTAATCGGAACCGCGCCGCATAGGCGGACGCGACGGAAGCAAGAGAGGAGTGAAATCAGCTCATGATTACGAAAGGCGATAAGAACAAAACTCGCAAAGTGCGTCATTTCCGGGTGCGGAAGAAGATCACCGGCACGGCGGAGCGCCCGCGGCTTAACGTATTCCGCTCTTCCAAGCACATCTACGCGCAGATTATCGACGACGTCAAAGGCGTAACGCTGGCGGCGGCATCGACGCTCGATAAGGATCTCGACGGGATCGGCAACGGCGGCAACGTCGAGGCGGCTCGCAAGGTCGGCGAAGCGATCGCGAAGAAGGCGCAAGCCGCAGGAGTCAAGAACGTCGTATTCGATCGCGGCGGGTACTTGTACCACGGCCGGATCCAGGCGCTTGCGGACGCGGCTCGCGAAGCAGGATTGGATTTCTAATTTTACAAACAAGGAGGGTTATGCTTGCGCATTGATCCGAATACAGTAGGCGAATTGACGGAGAAGGTCGTTACGATCAACCGCGTCGCGAAAGTCGTTAAAGGCGGACGCCGGTTCAGCTTCAGCGCGCTGGTCGTCGTCGGCGACGGTCAAGGCCACGTCGGCGCCGGCATCGGCAAAGCGGCGGAAGTGCCGGACGCGATCCGCAAAGGCATCGAGGACGCGAAGAAAAATCTTATCAAACTCCCGCTCGTCGGAACGACGATCCCGCACCTTGTAGTTGGGAAGTTCGGCGCAGGTCAAGTGCTCTTGAAGCCCGCATCCGAAGGTACCGGCGTTATCGCCGGCGGTCCGGTTCGCGCGGTGCTCGAGCTCGCTGGCGTCGGCGACATCCTGACGAAGTCGCTCGGTTCGTCCAATTCGATGAACATGGTGAATGCAACGCTCGAAGGGCTGTCCCGCTTGAAGCGCGCCGAAGACGTGGCGAAGCTCCGCGGCAAGACGGTCGAAGAGCTACTACGATAACGAGGAGGGGACGTTCGTGGCGAAATTGCAAATTACCCTCAAGCGCAGCTTGATCGGTCGCCCGGAAGACCAACGCGTTACGGTTCGGACACTGGGCCTCCGCAAGATGCACCAGTCCGTCGTACAAAACGACAATCCGGCCATTCGCGGAATGGTGAACAAAGTGATACACTTGGTAGATGTAAAAGAAGTCGAGTAATACGATTGCTTTGTCGAAGGAAATTCGGCGAGGCGTTGGTACGGAACTATACGAAGGAGGTGCGACGATGAAAATCCACGAACTGCAACCGGCACCGGGATCGCGTCACACGCGCAAGCGCGTTGGCCGCGGCGTCGGCAGCGGCATGGGCAAAACGTCGACACGAGGTCACAAAGGTCAGAACGCGCGTTCCGGCGGCGGTGTACGCCCCGGCTTCGAGGGCGGTCAGAACCCGTTGTACCGTCGTTTGCCGAAGCGCGGTTTCAATAACCCGTTCCGCAAGGAGTACGCGATTGTGAACCTTGAGCAGCTGAACAGCTTTGCAGACGGCGCGGAAGTGACTCCGGAAATCTTGATTAACGCCGGAATCATCAAAAACCCGCTTGCCGGCATCAAAGTTCTCGGCGACGGCGAATTGACCGTGAAGCTCTCGGTCAAAGCGAACAAGTTCTCCAAATCTGCGGTTGAAAAAATTACCGCTGCGGGCGGCAATGCCGAGGTGATCTGATGCTGACGACGGTGCAGAACATTTGGAAAGTGACCGAGCTTCGCAACCGCATCTTGTTTACGCTCGGGATCCTGATCGTTTACCGGCTCGGCGCGTTCATACCGGTGCCGAATATCAACATCGATGCGTTGACGGCGGCGGACGTGCAAAACTCGCAGGGCGTGTTCGGCCTCATGAACACGTTCTCCGGCGGCGCGCTGTTCCAGTTTTCGATCTTCGCGATGGGGATTATGCCCTATATTACGGCATCCATCATCGTGCAGCTGCTTTCGATGGACGTCGTTCCGCGGTTCACGCAATGGGCTAAGGAAGGCGAGGTCGGAAGACGAAAGCTCGCACAGATCACGCGATACGGTACGATCATTCTAGGTCTGTTCCAAGCGTACAGCATGTCGATCGGCTTCAACAATCTGTTTCCGGGACTCGTCATCGACGTCAGCTTCGCGACCTATACGCTGATCGCGATCGTGTTGACGGCGGGCACGGCATTCCTGATGTGGCTCGGCGAGCAAATCACCGAGAAGGGCATCGGCAACGGCATCTCGATCTTGATCTTCGCCGGGATCATCGCCGCGATTCCTACGATCATCCAGCAGATCTATCAGACGCTCTTCTTGAATGCTGTGGACAGCGCGCTGTTCCTTAACATTCTGAAGGTCGTACTGATCGTGCTGGTCGTCATAGCGATCATCGTCGGCGTCATTTTCGTCCAACAGGGCATTCGGAAAATTCCGGTGCAGTACGCGAAACGCGTCGTCGGACGGAAGATGTACGGCGGGCAATCGACGCACATTCCGTTGAAGGTGAACGCGGCTGGCGTCATTCCGGTCATCTTCGCTTTGTCGCTGCTGTTGTTCCCGTACACGATCGCAAGCTTCTTCGCGGGCAATCCGGTGGCGGATTGGATCATTACGAACACGTATTATACGGCGCCGCTCGGTATGGTGTTGTACGTGCTTCTCATTATCGGCTTCACCTACTTCTACACGTTCGTGCAGATTAATCCGGTGCAGATGGCCGATAACATGAAGAAGAACGGCGGATACATTCCAGGCATTCGTCCGGGGATTACGACGTCGAATTATTTAACGAAAGTCATTTCGCGCATCACGTTGTCCGGGGCCATCTTCCTTGCCCTCGTCTCGATCTTGCCGGTGTTCTTCGGCAGAATGGCGGGGCTTCCGAATACGGTCACGGTCGGCGGCACGAGCCTGCTTATCGTCGTCGGCGTTGCGCTGGAGACGATGAAGCAAATCGAAAGCCAGTTGATCAAGCGCCACTATAAGGGCTTTATCAACCGCTAAGAGATTAGGGAGAGAGGCGCGCAATGAACTTAATATTGATGGGCCCGCCCGGAGCGGGCAAAGGCACGCAAGCGGAACGGATCGTCGCGGAATTTTCGATTCCGCATATCTCGACGGGGGACGCCTTCCGCGCGGCCATGAAGCAAGGCACGCCGCTCGGCGTGAAGGCGAAGGAATTCGTCGACGCGGGCTTGCTCGTGCCGGACGAGGTCACGATCGGGATCGTCCGCGAGCGGCTGCAGCAAGACGATTGCAAGAAGGGCTTCATGCTCGACGGTTTCCCTCGGACGATCTCCCAAGCGGAGGCGCTTGACGAGATTTTGAAAACGCTGGGGACCCAAATCGATCATGTCGTCAACCTGAAGGTGGACCGGAGCTTGTTGCTGGCTCGCCTGACGGGACGCCGCATCTGCCGCTCCTGCGGTGCGACGTACCACGAGTTGTTCAATCCGCCCGCGCAAGCAGGCGTCTGCGATAAGTGCGGCGGCGAGCTGTATCAGCGCTCCGACGACACCGAGGAGAAAGTCGGCACGCGTCTTGACGAATACATCAACAAGACGGCTCCGCTCCTCGCGTATTACGAAGCCAAAGGCTTGCTTCGGGAATTGAACGGCGAGCGGGACATCGATGAAGTCACCGCGGAACTTCGCGGTCTGTTGCGAGGCCAGGGCTAGATGATCGTTTGCAAGTCTAAGGCCGAGCTCGGAGCGCTGCGCGAAGCGGGGCGCATCGTGGCGGAGACGCACCGGCTGCTCTCCCAGGCGATTCGCCCGGGAGTCTCGACGGCGGAGCTCGACGAGATCGCCGATCGGTATATCCGCAGCCAGAAGGCTGTACCATCTTTCAAGGGCTATAACGACTTTCCCGCAAGCATTTGCGCTTCGGTCAACGAGCAATTGGTGCACGGCATCCCGAGCCGGAGCCGAATTCTTCAAGACGGCGACATTATCAGCATCGATATCGGCGCCAAATTCGAGGGATTCCACGGCGATTCCGCTTGGACGTACGGCGTAGGGACGATCTCCGACACGGCGGCAAGGCTGCTGCGAGTGACGGAAGAGGCGCTCTACGCGGGTCTTGCGGAAGCGAAGCCGAACGCAAGGTTGTTCACTATATCCCATGCGATACAGAAAGTCGTGGAAGAGGCCGGCTTTTCGATCGTTCGGGAGTACGTCGGTCACGGCATCGGTTCGGAGCTGCACGAAGAGCCGCAAATTCCGAACTACGGCATGCCGGATCGAGGGCCTCGGCTGAAACCCGGCATGACGCTGGCGATCGAGCCGATGGTTAACGTCGGCGAACGATACGTGAAGACGTTGTCGGACAATTGGACGGTCGTGACGGTGGACGGATCGCTATGCGCGCACTTCGAGCATACGATCGCGATCACGGACGACGGGTACGAGATTCTGACGAAATGCGAATGAAGTGGTGATGCGCGTGGTTGCAACGAAGGAACCGAAGCTTGGGGCGGTCGTGCGAACGCTGCGCGGCAGAGATCAAGAGCAGTACGCGGTGATCGTCGGCATCGTCGACGCCCGCACGGTCTTGATCGCCGACGGCGAGAAGCGGAAATTCGACGCTCCCAAGAAGAAAAACGTGCTGCACCTCGAGATCTTCGATTTCGTCGGCTCGGAGGTTGCCAGCAGCATTCAAGAGACCGGCAGGGTCACGAACGGGAAGATCCGCTACGCGCTTCTGAAATTCATGGAGAGCTTGAAGACCGAAGAAAACGGAAAGGAGACATCGAATGGCTAAGGAAGATGTGATTGAAGTCGAAGGCACGGTGATTGAGCCGTTGCCGAACGCCATGTTTCGCGTCGAGTTGGAGAACGGGCATCAAATTCTCGCTCATGTTTCGGGGAAGCTGCGCATGCACTTCATCCGAATCTTGACGGGAGACAAGGTCGTGATTCAACTTTCGCCGTACGATTTGACGAGAGGGCGAATTACGTACCGCAAATGATTCGCCTCCGTAATACGGATTAGGAGGGGTTCTCAGTGAAAGTAAGACCGTCGGTAAAACCGATTTGCGAAAAATGCAAAGTCATCCGTCGCAAGGGCAACGTGATGGTAATCTGCGAAAACCCGAAGCACAAACAAAAACAAGGTTAAAGGAGGTGCGCGTCTAATCCATGGCACGTATAGCTGGTGTAGACTTGCCTCGCGACAAGCGCGTTGTAATTTCCCTGCAGTATATTTACGGCATCGGCAACACGACGGCGCAGCAAATTCTTGCGGCAACGGGCATTAACCCGGACACGCGGGTAAGAGACTTGACGGAAGACGAAGTCAGCCGTCTTCGCGACCAGATCGACAAGAACATCAAGGTTGAAGGCGATCTTCGCAGAGAAATCTCTCTGAACATCAAGCGATTGATCGAGATCGGTTCGTACCGCGGCCTTCGCCATCGTCGCGGCTTGCCGGTTCGCGGACAACGCACGAAGACGAACGCTCGTACGCGCAAAGGTCCTCGCCGGACCGTAGCGAACAAGAAGAAATAAGAAGGGGGGATAACGATCCATGGCAAAACCAGCCAAGAAGGCAGTGCGCACGAAACGCCGCGACCGGAAAAATATCGAGTCGGGCGTCGCGCATATCCGTTCCACGTTCAACAACACCATCGTAACGATCACGGATCCGCACGGCAACGCGATCTCTTGGGCGAGCTCCGGCGGCCTCGGCTTCAAGGGCTCCCGCAAGAGCACGCCGTTCGCCGCGCAGATGGCCGCGGAAACCGCAGCGAAAGCCGCGATGGAACACGGCTTGAAAACCGTAGAGGTCATGGTCAAGGGACCGGGCGCCGGCCGCGAAGCCGCGATCCGCTCGCTGCAAGCCGCAGGGCTTGAAGTGAACCTGATTAAAGACGTGACTCCGATCCCGCACAACGGTTGCCGTCCGCCGAAACGTCGTCGCGTATAATCGAATGCTCACGTTTATAGTATATTTATCCGATACATGTGAATAATGGATGTGGAGGATAGGCATACTATGAAATTTCTTTTTATTTGCTTGAGCTATGCGACGTTTAAGGAGGGTATTGATCGATGATCGAAATCGAAAAGCCGAAGATCGAAACCGTACAAGTCAGTGAGGACGGCTCCTACGGCCGTTTCGTCGTAGAGCCGCTCGAGCGGGGATACGGTACGACGCTCGGCAATTCGCTGCGCCGTATCCTGCTGTCGTCGCTTCCCGGCGCCGCGGTGACCAGCGTCCAAATCGACGGCGTACTGCACGAGTTCTCTACGGTACCCGGCGTGATGGAAGACGTGACGGAGATCATTCTGAATCTGAAGGGTCTTTCGCTCAAAATCCATTCGGACGAAGAGAAGGTGCTCGAGATCGACGCCGAGGGAGACGGCGTCGTAACGGCCGGAGATATCCGCGCCGACAGCGACGTTGAAATCCTGAACCCGGACCTTCATATCGCGACCTTGTCCTCGGACGCGCGTCTGCATATGCGTATTCACGCGCAGCGCGGCCGCGGCTACCAATCCGCGGATAAGAACAAGCGGGAAGACCAGCCGATCGGCGTCATTCCGGTAGATTCGATCTATACGCCCATTACCCGCGTCAACTACAGTGTGGAGAATACCCGCGTCGGTCAAGTGACTAACTACGACAAGCTGACCTTGGAAGTTTGGACTGACGGCAGTATCCGCCCTGAGGAAGCCGTGAGCTTGGGCGCGAAAATCTTGACGGAACATCTGATGCTGTTCGTCGGTCTGACCGACGAGGCGAAAGACGCCGAGATCATGGTCGAAAAGGAAGAGGACAAGAAAGAAAAAGTGCTCGAGATGACGATCGAGGAGCTTGATCTGTCCGTCCGTTCGTACAACTGCTTGAAGCGCGCCGGCATTAATACGGTGCAAGAGTTGATTACGAAGACGGAAGAGGACATGATGAAGGTCCGCAACCTCGGGCGCAAATCGTTGGAGGAAGTGCAAGAGAAGCTGGAAGAGCTCGGTCTCGGTCTCCGGAAGGAAGACTAAGCCGCCGCCTATTGCAGCCGCTCTGTACGAAACTCAAGCGAAAAACAGACAAGACAGCGTAAGGGAGGGACATATCCATGACCGCATACCAAAAGTTGGGCCGCGATTCCAGCGCGCGCAAAGCGTTGTTCCGCGACCTCGTAACGGACTTGTTCATCTACGAACGGATCCAAACGACGGAAGCGAAAGCGAAGGAGATTCGTTCCATCGCGGAGAAGCTCATCACGCTCGCGAAGCGCGGAGATCTGCACGCTCGCCGGCAAGTCGCTGCGTTCGTTCGCCGCGAGGAAGCGCAAGAAGGCAAAGACGCGATTCAAAAGCTCTTTTCCGACCTCGCGCCTCGCTACGCCGAGCGTCAAGGCGGCTACACTCGCATTCTGAAGCTCGGACCTCGCCGCGGCGACGCCGCTCCGATGGTGTACCTGGAATTGGTGGATCGCGCCGAAGCATAAGAATGGGCCTACACACGAAGGAAGGGCGGTCGGAATCTCGGATTCCCCCTTGCCCTTTTTTTGTACGTTGACGAGACGGTCGGTGAACCCAGGGAAATGAAAAACATTCGCGTCACGATCAGCTACGACGGAACCGGGTATTGCGGGTTCCAGGTGCAGCCCGGCCTGCCGTCGATTCAAGCCGCCTTGATCGAAGCGATCGAGGCGATCACGGGGGAGCGCGTGGCCGTTCACGGCTCGGGACGCACCGATGCCGGCGTGCATGCGCGCGCGCAAGTCGTCAATTTCGTCACGACGTCCGCCTTGCCGGTCGACCGGTGGTGTCGGGCGCTGAACGCCCGGTTGCCCGACGATATCGTCGCATGGTCGGCCGAAGAGGCTCCCGAGGCGTTCCATGCCCGGAAATCCTCGAAGCGAAAAACCTATTGCTATACCGTGAACGGCAATCGTTATCCCGATCCGCTGACGCGGCGTACGGAGCTCCATCATCCGGGTCCGCTGGACGTACCGTCCATGCGGGAAGCGATTCGCCATCTGGAAGGGGAACACGACTTTACGTCGTTCTGTTCGGTGCGTACGGAGACGGAATCGAAGGTTCGCACGATCTATGAGGCGAGACTCGATTGCGACGTCGTCGAGGGCATGGAGCGAGCGCCCGGCGTCGGGCGCATCCGGTTCTTTTTCACAGGCAACGGGTTTCTCTACAATATGGTGCGTATCATGAGCGGCACGCTGCTTGCCGTCGGGGAAGGGAAAATCGCCGCAGCCGACATTCCCCGCATCCTGGAAGCGAGAAACCGACAAGCGGCCGGCATGACTGCCGCGGCGCACGGCTTAACGCTCTGGGAGGTTCATTACGAATAGGTTGCGTAAAATACAACTTGCTAAACGCCAGGATATGTTGTAATATATTGTTTGGCTTTGCTTTGTCAGCTTCCCACGAGCCCCGGCAAGGCACTTCCATTAAAGCCAACCAACAATGCTTCTATGCAACACCCTGAATTCGAATATGGCTTTGCCAAACATCTTGGCAAATTGACACCAACATAGACTGCTTATCGCAAGCACATGAATGGAGGATTTCCCATGCGGACTACGTATATGGCCAAGCCGCTCGAGGTCGAGCGCAAGTGGCACCTCGTCGATGCCGACGGCAAGACGCTCGGACGCTTGGCAAGTGAAGTCGCAAGCCTCATCCGCGGCAAGCACAAGCCGGAGTTTACGCCTCACGTCGATACGGGCGACTTCGTCGTCGTCATCAACGCGGAGAAGATCGTACTTACGGGCAAGAAGTGGCAGCAGAAGAACTACTACCGTCATTCCGGTTATATGGGCGGATTGAAGGTAACGCCGGCGCACGTCATGGTACAGACGAAGCCGGAGCGCATGATCGAGATTGCGGTTAAGGGCATGCTGCCGAAGAACAAGCTCGGCGACCAGTTGTACACGAAGTTGAAAGTATACGCAGGCAGCGAGCATCCGCATGCCGCACAAAATCCGCAACCGTACGAATTGCGCGGGTAATAGGAGGAGTTCGACAACATGGCACAGTTCCAATACTATGGCACAGGACGTCGGAAGCATTCCGTAGCTCGCGTACGTTTGGTACCGGGCGAAGGAAACATCGTAATCAACCAGCGCTCCCTTGACGAATATTTCGGCTTGGAGACGCTGAAGTTGATCGTAAAACAACCGCTCGCATTGACGGACACGGTCGGCAAGTACGACGTGATCGTTCTCGCGAACGGCGGCGGCATCTCCGGTCAAGCCGGCGCGATCCGCCACGGCATCTCCCGGGCGCTGCTCAAGGCAGATCCGGAATTCCGCTCCCCGCTGAAGCGCGCAGGTTTCCTGACACGCGACCCGCGGATGAAGGAACGGAAGAAATACGGCTTGAAAGCCGCTCGTCGCGCTCCGCAGTTCTCGAAGCGCTAATCGAATACGGTTCGAATCGTCCCGAGTCATACGACTTCGGGACGATTCTTTTTTTTTCGGATTGACTTTGGACGAGAGCGGGGATAAACTGTAATTCAATATGTTACAGAGTGGATAAAAATGGGAGTGGTTACTAGGGATGACGAATGCAAAGGAGTTTAACCCGAAGGTTATCTGGGCGATATGCTTTATCCTGCTGTTTTCGGTCATGAACGTAACGATGTTTAATATTGCGATTCCGGCGATCGCGGATGAATTCGCATTGCTGCACTCCGAGGTGAGTTGGGTGACGACCGGGTACTCGATCATTTATGCGCTCGGGTCGTTGACGTACGGAAAGCTGGCGGATCGGTTTCCGTTGAAGCGGCTGATCACGTTCGGGATACTGCTGTTTTGCTTCGGGTCGATCGTCGGCTTCTTCGCCCAGAGCTATGGGATGATGCTCGTCGGCCGCTTCATCCAATCTTGCGGCGCTTCCGCGATTCCCGCGCTCGCGATGCTGATTCCGGCGCGGTTCGTGCCGCAGGCGCATCGGGGGAAGGCGCTCGGTACGATCGCGTCGACGATCGCGTTCGCCTCCGGGATCGGTCCGATCGTCGGCGGCTTGGTGACCGGCGCGGCTTCATGGAACTTTTTGTTTCTCATCTCGCTGGGCACGCTCCTGACGGTCCCGATGTTTCTGAAGTGGCTCCCGCAGGAGCAGGTAAGAGCCGGCAGCTTCGACGCCGTCGGCGGGGCACTGCTCGGTAGCGGCGTCGTCGCCTTACTGCTCGCCATAACGAATTACACATGGTGGCTGCCGCTTCTCAGCGGGACGGCCTTCCTTGGCTTCGGGTTGTGGGTTCGTAGAAAGAAAGATCCGTTCATACAACCGAAGCTGTTTCGCGTCTCCGGGGTCGTTGCCGGTCTCGCGATCTGCTTTTTGTCCGGTATGGCGGCGTTTGGCGTCATGATCGTCGTCCCGACATTGCTCAGCGACGTCAACGGGTTGTCTCCGCTTCATATCGGACTCGCCTTGTTTCCCGCGGCGATGTCCGCGGCGCTCCTCGGCCGTCAAGGCGGGAAGCTGGCGGACCGGAGAGGGAACGGCTTCGTCGTCGGGTTGGCGCAGGCGTTAGTCTTGGCGGGACTGGTGCTGTTGTCCTCCGCCAGCGGTCACGCCGCCTGGCTCGTATCGGTCAGTCTGGCGTTCATCACGGTCGGTTTTTCGTTCATGCAAGCGTCGATTACGAACCATATTTCGCGCTTGCTGCCTCGGGAAATGGTCGGGATCGGGATGGGCACGTTCACGCTGATTAATTTCTTGTCCGGCTCCGTGAGCGGCGCAGTGATGATGAAGGCGTTGGACGAGAGCGCCGGCTGGAACGCCTTCAATCCGTTGGCGCTCGATGCGGCGTCCGGCTTTAGCAACGTGTTTCTGGCGATGGCGCTGCTCGTCGTACTCAACTTGTGGCTCGTGCATCGAGCGTTCCGCGTCGGACCGCAAGGGCGCAGCGCCGCATTACAGCAACAATAAGCGGGGGAGGTCGTTCGGCGCCAAAATGGCGAGGACGGCCTTTTTCTTTTGCACCACTCGCGCCAAGGGCGAATATACCGTACATATATGCCTAAAAAGACGGATTGACAAACGGACCAGGACCTCTATAATAACAATATACCTATAAATCAGACCGTTTTAGTTGGAATTAAAAAAGGAGGCGCCCTTAACAATGAATTTAATGGAAAAAGAACGATTGATCGCCGACGCGGCCGAGCGGTTCGAGCATGCGCCGGTCGAAGAACTGTTGGCGTTCGCGGTCGACACGTTCCCGTCGATTACGCTGGCATGCAGCTTCGGCGCGGAGGATGTCGCGCTCGTCCACATGCTGCAGAAGGTGCGGCCGGGTACGGACATTTTCTATTTGGATACGGATTTTCATTTCGCGGAAACGTACGCGACGCGAGACGCGCTCGCCGCTAAATACAATGTGAATTTCGTGCAAGTGAAGCCGAAGCTGACGCCCGAGGAGCAGGCGGCAAAGCATGGCGAAGAGCTGTGGAAGTCGGATCCGAACCTGTGCTGCAATATTCGCAAGGTCGATCCGCTTACGGATATCCTAGGAAAGTACGACGCTTGGATCACGGGCATTCGCCGCGACCAAGCGCCGACGCGCGCGAACGCGAAGAAGGTCGAGTACGACGTAAAATTCGGTCTCGTGAAATTCAATCCGCTCGCAAGCTGGACGTCCGAGGACGTATGGAACTATATTCGCGACAACGACGTGCCGTACAATCCTCTCCACGACCGCAACTACCCGAGCATCGGCTGCGAGCATTGCACGCGTCCGGTCGCGCCGGGGGAAGATCCGCGCGCGGGACGTTGGTCCGGTACGGAGAAGACCGAGTGCGGTCTGCATAAATAAGACGCTCACGAAGATCATACGGACGGAGAAGAGAGGAGCAACTTTCGATATGTCTACGATTCAACCTCACGGCGGCACGCTCGTGAATCGCATCGCGACGGGCGCGGAACGCGAGGAGTTGTTACAGCTTGCGAACAGCCTTCGCAAGGTGCGCGTCAGCGCTTGGACGGTTTCCGATATCGATTGCATCGCGGTCGGCGCGTTCTCGCCGTTAACGGGCTTCCTGAAAGAGGCGGATTATCGTTCCGTTCTGGACCGGATGCGGCTCGCCGACGGCACGGTCTGGAGCATTCCGGTGACGCTCTCCGTCGAGGACGGCTTGTTCGCGGAGCTTCGGATCGGGGAGAGGCTGGCGCTGGTCGGCGAATCCGACGGCGTCGTCTACGCGGTGCTGGATGTCGAAGATACCTACCGCGTTGATTTGAAGGAAGAGGCGGTTAAGGTTTATAAGACCGACGACCTTGCGCATCCGGGCGTCGCGAAGCTGCTCGAGCGGTCCAACGGGTATGTCGGCGGCTCGATTACCGTGCTGAATCGCCCGAAGCCGGAGCGCTTCTCGGAATACTACTTCGACCCGGCGGACACGCGCCGCGCCTTCGCGGAGAAGGGCTGGCGCACGATCGTCGGCTTCCAAACCCGCAACCCGGTACACCGCGCCCACGAATATATTCAGAAGAGCGCAATGGAAATCGTCGACGGCTTGTTCTTGAACCCGCTCGTCGGCGAGACGAAGTCGGACGACGTGCCGGCGGACGTACGCATGCGCAGTTATCAGGTGCTGCTGAAAAACTACTACCCGCAGGATCGCGTTCACTTCGGCGTCTATCCGGCGGCGATGCGTTACGCGGGACCTCGCGAGGCGATCATGCACGCGATGGTTCGAAAAAATTACGGGTGCACGCACTTCATCGTCGGTCGGGATCATGCCGGCGTAGGTGATTATTACGGTACCTACGAGGCGCAGGAAATTTTCCGCAACTTTACGGCCGAGGAGCTTGGCATTACGCCGTTGTTCTTCGAGCATAGCTTCTACTGCACGAAGTGCGGGAACATGGCGTCGAGCAAGACGTGCCCGCACGACAAGACGGATCATATGCATCTGTCGGGCACGAAGGTGCGCGCGCTGCTCCGCAACGGGGAGTGCCCGCCGCCGGAGTTTACGCGTCCGGAGGTCGCCAAGGTGCTGATCGAAGGGCTGGCCGAAAACACGGTGCCGTCCGCATAACCGCTGTACCCTATAACTCGTCATATTTGTCCACCCTGTCCCATATAGATGAGATACATCAATCTGTATCGGGACGGGGTGGACTTTGTTATGAAGAGGCATAGACGCGTCGTCTTCTGGCTGTCAGGCGTTGCGCGAAGAAAGCTGGCGACGATGGCGTTGATGATCGCGTTGATCGTAATCGTATTCACGAATCAATTCCCAGCCGCGAAGACATGGACGTATTGGACGCTGCCGCTTTCGGGCAAGACGATCGTGCTCGACGCGGGCCACGGCGGCGCGGACGGCGGGGCGAAGAGCAGCGCCGGATTGCAGGAGAAGGAGGTCACGCTCGAGATCGTGCTTTATTTGCGCGATTATTTGCAGCAGGCCGGAGCTTCCGTCGTGCTGACCCGCGATACCGATACCGATCTCGCCTCCGCCGCGACGAAGGGGTACAGCCGCAGAAAAACCGAGGATTTGAAGGCGCGGGCGGCGCTCGTCCGGGAGACGCGGCCCGATTTATTTTTGTCGATCCATCTGAATGCCATCCCGCAGCCGCAATGGTACGGGCCGCAGACGTTCTATACGTTAAAGCACGAGGACAACGCGCCGATCGCATGGTTTATTCAGGAGGAGCTGCGCCAAAACGTCGTGGATACGCACCGGCAGGCGAAGCGTATCCGTAACATCTACGTGCTTGACCGTTCGGAGGTGCCGACGGCGCTCGTCGAGGTCGGCTTCCTGTCCAACGAAGCGGAAGCGGCCAATCTGGCGCTGCCGGAGTATCAGAAGCAGCTCGCTGCGGCGATTTACCGGGGCGTCCTGCGGTACGCCTCCGGCGAGAAGGCGCCGCTCGAGCCGGCCGGCGCCGCGCCCGAAGCGGAGGAACCGCTTCAGGAGCCGGAGCTGGAGCTGGAAGAACACGCGGAGCCGGAGGACGGATAGGCGCAAAGCATAACGGCGCCGAGCGACACGATCGGAGACGTACGGCGCGACGGCCGCATCGCGGCCTCATGCCATTCCGGATGCACGGTTTCTACCGATCCGTTCGGGTATGCTATAATGGCGTTACTTGAGCTGAGACGATGAGGTGGAGCCGTTGATTACGAGGAACGAAGCGATTCAAGCATTAGAGCATATTCGCGATCCCGATTCGGGACTGAGCTTGGTGGAGTTAGGGCTGATTCGGGACGTGATGGCCCGCGAGGCGGGCGTCTCCTTGACGTTAGTGCTGGCGACGGACGACGCCGAAGCGAAGGGCGAGATGGAGTCGGCCGTGCGCGAGGCGCTCGGGGAAGTCGGCGTCTCCGCGGAGCAGATTCACATCCGCAGCCGCGAGGTGACGGATTACGAGCGCGGCGAGATCGCCAAGAAGCTGCAGGCGGCCGCGCAGCAGGCGGAGACGGCCGAAGCTGCGCGTCCGCGCTCGCCGGCGCTGCTGGACGCGAGCCACCCGGCGACGTTCATTGCAGTCGCCAGCGGCAAGGGCGGCGTCGGCAAGTCGACCGTGACGGTGAACCTGGCCGTGGCGCTTGCCCGCCGGGGCAAGCGCGTCGGGCTGATCGACGCAGACATCTACGGCTTTAGCGTCCCCGATATGATGGGGATCGAGTCGCGCCCGGCCGTTGGGGAGAACGGCGGCGTAGAGCCGGTAACGAGCCACGGCGTGAAGGTCATCTCGATGGGCTTCTTCGTCGAGGACAACGCGCCGGTCATCTGGCGCGGGCCGATGCTCGGCAAGATGCTGCGCAATTTCTTCAACGAAATTCAGTGGGGCGAGCTCGATTACGTGCTGCTCGACCTGCCGCCGGGCACGGGCGACGTGGCGCTCGACGTCCATCAGATGCTGCCGCACAGCAAGGAAATTATCGTGACGACGCCGCATGCGACCGCCGCGTTCGTCGCGGCGCGGGCGGGCGCGATGGCGCGCCACACGAACCATGAAATTCTAGGCATCGTCGAGAATATGGCGTGGTACGAGCGGGGCGGCGGGGAGCGCGACTATGTATTCGGCCGGGGCGGCGGGGCGAAGTTAGCCGAAGAACTGCACACGGAGCTGCTGCTGCAGGTGCCGCTCGGCGCGCCGGACAATCATCCGTCGGAGCGGGACTATTCGCCTTCGATCTACAAGGAAGACAGCCCGACCGGGAAGCTGTATCTGGAGCTCGCCGATCGCGTCATCGCGAAGACAGGCAAATAAACCGAAGAGCCGACGTCCGGCGACGAAGCATTCGAAGATGCGTTCGTCGCGGCGTCGGCTCTTTCCTTTTCCAACGAAGGTTATAAGGTTTCCTCTTCTTCCTTCTTCTTCTTTTCTTCCTCTTCTTTCTTCTTCTTCTCTTCTTCGCTGGTTGCCTGAGATGCCTTGGCGCCTTTCTCCGCGTCAGGCTTCGGCTTCGCCTGCTCCTCGAGCGCGCGTTCCATTAGGAGCAAGATGTCCTGCTGGAAGATCGGCGTTTCGATGGCTTCCTTCATGACGGTCATGATTTGCTGGCGGTATTCGGCGCTCTTCATCGTTTGGAGCAACAGCGCCTGGAATTGCGGATCCTTAAACACGTCGATCAGCGCTTGCTGGTATTCCGGATCCATCATAAGCGCTTTATGGATTTTCTTGTCCTCCGCGACGATCGCCTTCGCGAAATCCGCGGCGAACATCGGATCGATCATCGCTTCCTTCAGCGCTGAAGCATACGCAGGGTCGCTCATCACCTCGCGGACGGCCGTCTGGAGCGCTTGGCCTTGTCCGGTCGACAAAATTTGCAGCTGCTGGAAATCGGAAGCTTCAACCTCGCGGGAGGCTTCCTTAATCGCCTTCTGACCGTCTTCCGTCTTTAGGATGTCGACGACCATAGTCTTCACTTCGTTATAGTTGACCTGCGCCGATTGTTGTTGATCTTGTCCGCAGGACGTCAACAGGGCGATCGCGGCGACGGCCGCCGCCCCGGAAACCCATCGTTTCATCACGGCCTAATCCTCCCCGGTTCGGTTTGTCTTAGTATGGGGAGAGGCGGTGCGCTTTATGAAGGGAGAGGTTGGCTTTTTTCCATGGGTTTCTGTACAATCGATTCAGGCGCAAGGGTAGGCGCGGCAAGGAAATCGGAGGTTCAAGGACTTATGAATTTGGCAAAATGGACAACATTGTTTCTATCGACGGTAGGACTCGGCATCGCCGCGGCGATCGCCGTCGGGGCGGTAGTGTTTCTGGCGAACCCGGAGGTCTCGCCGCAGACGATGGGGCTCGAGGGGCTCGCTTTTAATCTGCTCCAGACCGCGATCGTGGGCGCTTTGCTCGGCGCCTTCAGCCACATGGGCTTCTTCGCGTATTTAACGGTGAATTTTTTCGCGCAGGGCATTTTCCGCAATAAGCTGTTATGGATGTACGTTCAAGTGTTCTTTATCGTCGTCGTAGCATTCTACGCTGTGGCGCTTCGGGTACCGGCCGGCGAAAGCTTCGTGCCGTACGCGTGGCTGCCGGTGCTTGTCCTGCTCGGCGCGTACCTCGTCTCACGGCGGAAGGCGACGCAGACGAACCGGAACGCCTTCGTGCCGACGATGTTTTTCATGACGGCGGTTACGCTGCTGGAGGCGGTTCCGGCGCTGCGGCAGTATAATGCTTACGGGACGGCGATGATGGTGCTCCCGCTGTTTGTATGCAACGCTTGGCAAATCTTGCGGCTGCACAAGGTTCTTGGGCCGGCGGCTCCCGGAACGCAAGAACCGGCCGGGCGCGCGTCGTAAGTCGATGCGTCGGCCGGCCGGCTCGGAGAACCGCTCGTTTCTAGATGTCGGGTGAAGTCGGAGCGGGAGCGGTCGTCGTCGGGGGCGCCGGCTGCTGCTCCTGCGCTTTCCCGCCTTTCACGTCGGTGCCGGTAATCAGCTCCGTAACGGTAACGAAGGTGTAGCCCTTGGCGCGCAGCTCGTCGATAATCGTCGGCAGCGCCTCGTGCGTTTGCTTCACGGAATCGCTGGCATGGAGCAGCACGATATCGCCGGGATGAGCGCGAGAGACGACGGTGCTGACGATGCGCTCGACGCCAGGATTCGTCCAGTCCTTGGAGTCGGTGTCCCACTGAATGGTCTTGTAACCGAGCTCGTCGGCGATCTTCAGCACGCGCTTATCGAAGTCGCCGTTCGGGAGTCGGAGCAGCGTCGGCGAACGGCCCGTCAACTCGGACAGAATGCCGTGAGCGGTGCGAATTTGCTTACGAATTTCTTCGTCGGTCAATTGGCTGTAATTGTCGTGCTTATGGCCGTGGCTGCCGATCTCGTAGCCGGCATCCACGATCTTCTTCACGATGTCCGGATGCGCTTCGGCCCAAGGGGAGGAGAGGAAGAACGTCGCCTTCTTGACGCCTTTCTGCTGCAGAATATCGATAATCGGTACCGCGCGCGTCTCGCCCCAGCTAATGTCGAACGTCAGCGCCAGCGTCTTCTGGTCCGTATCGACCTTGTAGATGGCGGCCGGTCCCGGCTCCTGCTTAAAGACGGTGATGTTGCCTCGTTCCGCGTAAATCACTCCGACGGTGAAGACCGCGGCCAGCAGCATAATCAAATAATGCTTCAGCTTCTTCCCGTTCAGCACATAAAATACATTCACTTGAGGTCCTCCTTAGGCCATAATGTCTCGCCCCCCGCGGCAACGCGAACGAACGACTTTCATTTTTGGGTTTGTACATAGTTATGAGCGGGGGAGACAAGTTATGCCTGTCATCCCGCAATGAGAGGAGCGCATCGCATGAACGCAAACAACGCTAGGGCTTTCGCGAAGGATTTGGCGACGATGAAATGGTACATCGCGGTATGCGTCGCGCTGTTCGCCGCGAGCGCGGCGTTCGGCGCGTCGAGCGGCTGGCTGGACGCGTATTTGGCGAAACAAATCGAGCCGCTGCGCGGCTTGGTGGAACGGCTCGAGGCGATGGACAACTCGCAAGTGTGGTTTTTCCTGTTCATCTTCGTTAACAACTTCCTCAAGTCGCTGCTGGCCGTCTTCTTAGGGGCGTTATTCGGCTTGTTTCCGCTGTATTTCGTCATCTCCAACGGCTTGATCATCGGGTATGTCGTGTCCTCGGCGGGAGCGGCCGGCGCGGATGTCGGGTCGCTGATCGTCCGCGGACTGCTTCCGCACGGCCTTCTTGAGGTAACGGCGATTTTGATCGCAGCGTCCTACGGGCTGAAATACGGGTTGCTCATCCTCGCGGAATTGGTTTACGCCTTCCGGGGAAGGGGGTCCGCGTCCGCGCTGAAGGCATTCCACGGGACGCTCGGCCGGCTCGTCGTCTTCCTCTTCTTCGCCTTGCTCCTAGCGGCATTCATCGAAAGCACGATTACCTACATGCTGGTCCGTGGTTAAAAATGGCCGAATTGGTGAATAACAAAAACAGGACGACAACTTGTCCGACACGCACCTTCGGTAAGTCCCTTCGTTACCCGAAACATACATCTAAGAATTTGCAAGGGGGCTATGCAGCCGCATGTTAGGGATTTTGTTTAACGATCGTGAATGCAGAGAATTGGATTACGTGCTGCGCAAGGAATTGGACGAGATGCTGCTCGATTTACGGGATACGCGGATCGAGGGCGACATGAAGACGGCGATCGAAAATCGCTACAAGGTCATCTTTCGGATGTACGCCCGGTTGGCGTCGCCGAAGGACCTGTCGCGGTACGCGCTCCATCGAAAGACGAGATAACCACTCGGCCGCCCGTCGGGTGGTTATCGTATCTCTACGGCACATGGCTTGGAAAATGCATCCGCCGCTTGACTCGGGCAAGCGGAATGTGTTAAATTATTTCTCGCTGTCCCGAAAGGTGCAGCTTGGTATTGAAGAAAATTTCCAAGAGATGCAGGCTTGCAATGGGCGGTTGAATGTGATAGTATATAAAAGTCGCCGTTAAAACAGCGGCGGAAACGAAAAGCTTGTTCCTTGAAAACCGAACATGAGCGAAATATGCTTTTAGCTAGCTTGTAATGAGCACAGTTGAACTACCCTTTTTGGAGAGTTTGATCCTGGCTCAGGACGAACGCTGGCGGCGTGCCTAATACATGCAAGTCGAGCGGATCTTGTCCTTCGGGACAAGGTTAGCGGCGGACGGG
>NZ_DASQMZ010000041.1:0-20631 GCF_035645235.1 Paenibacillus sp. | reverse complement strand
CGCGAGTACGGAGAGAAGTACGCGACCGCTTCGTCGGCGCGTCCCTCGCGCATCAAGTCCCACGTCTTGCGAAACACTTCGGGCATATAGCAAGCCGGCATCGTGCCCGTGCAGCCGGACTCCATCTCTTCCGGCAAGAAGACGCCGCTGTTTCCGCCGAAGATGCCAAGGTAAGGGGACTGCTCCGCCTGTGCGAGCTGCTTCGCTTTATAATTAATGTTACCCGACTCGAGCTTTAGATAGCGGACGCGTTCCCACCTCCGGGCCAGGTCCAGCAGGAAGGAGACGGACATCTGGATATCGCTGAGCATGTGATCCTGTACGATGATCGGCACGGTGACGGCGTCGTTCAGGATGCCGAAGAAGCGGGAAATTTCGTCGGGACCCGCGCGCCACCGGCCGAAGAAGGGAGGCATGGCCATGACGGCGGACGCGCCAGAAGCTTCGGCGAAGCGGGCCAGCTCGGCGGCCGCCTTCGCCGAAGGATGATTGACGGTGACGACGACCGGCACCCGGCCCCCGATGCGGTCGATGCAAAACTGGAGCAGCTCGCGTCGTTCTTCATCCGACATGAGATGACCCTCGGATGCGTTGGCTAACAGCACGAGGCCGTGCACGCCGCCCTCGATGCAAAATTCGATCAGCCGCTCTTGGCTGGCATAATCGATTTCGTCGTTCGGGTGGAAGCAAGTTGCGAGAATCGGGTATACGCCGCTCAGCGGTGTGTTGCGCGGGGCTTCGGTTACATTTTCCATATTGGTATCTCTCCCGTCTCGTGAATTAGTTCCACTTATTCGTCAAAGATAGTCCGCCGTCGACGACGACGACGTTCCCCGCCATATTGGCGTTGCGGGGGCTGCACAACCCGGCGACGTGCCAGGCGACTTCCTCCGGCTCGATCCACGTGCCCGTCGGGATTTTGGAAGCGAGCGCCTCCGGCGTCATGCCGCGCACGTTCGCCGCCGAGAGACCGGCGTTCACCGCGCCGGGCGCCACCTCGTTCACGAGAATGCCGCGCGGCGCGAGCTCCGCCGCCAGCACCTGGCCGAGCATGCGGAGCGCCGCTTTGGAAGCGCAGTACGCCGGAATGGCGCGGTTCGGGCGATGGGCGGCCCAGCTGCCGACGAGCACGATCCGCCCCGGAAGGCTGCGCGCGATCATCCGCTTAGCCGCCGCCTGGCAGAGCGACAGCGCCCCGCCGACGTTCACCGCAAACTCGTTGCTCCACTGCTCCGGTTCGATCTCGAGAACCGACGCCCGCGTGACGATGCCCGCATTGGAGACGATCAACGTCGGCGTTCCGAGCTCCGCTTCGGTGCGTTCGACCCAAGCCGATACGGCCTCCGGCTCCCGGAGGTCGACTTGCTCGTAGACGGAGCCGACGCCCGTCTCGCGGAGCCGCGCCAAGAAGCCGTCCGCCTCTCCGGGTGCCCGCAGATCTCCGATCGAGACGTTCGCGCCGCGGCTAGAGAGCTCCAGCGCGATCGCGCGCCCGAGATCTCCCAGACCGCCGCTCACCATCGCGGTTTGTCCTTGAAGCTCCATAGATAGTCCCCTCTCTCGCCTTCGTTATCGCAGCATATAAGGCCCGAGCGCTTCGACGTCGATGTCGACCCCGAGGCCCGGGGCGTCGGGCACGCGAAGCATGCCGTTCTCCACCCGCCATGGCTGGCGTTGGAACCGATTCGCCATCGCCAACGCGGCCGGATTCATCTCGAGCCATAACAAGTTGCGCGCGGCGGCGGCCGCATGCGCGGAGGCCCCGATATAGACGCATTGGCCGATGGCCATATGCGGCGCGGCCGGAATATTGAAGGTGTCCGCCAACGTCAACATCTTCATGCCCTCGGTAATGCCCGTTCGCCCGATATCCGGCTGAACGACGTCCAGCGCCCGCTCTCGCAGGAACGGCAACAGCTGATACCGGGTGCGTTCGGTTTCCCCTCCCGCCACCGCCATCTTCAGCGATCGAGCGATCTCCGCATGGCCTTGCACGTCTTCCATCACGGTAGGCGCCTCGAGCAAGGCGACGTCGAGCTTCTCCAATTCCGCGCCTAGACGGATCGCGTCGTGGACGTTGTACATCCAGAGCGCGTCGGCCAAGAGCGCGACGTCGTACCCGACGCCATCCCGAACGGCGCGAAGGAGGCCGACGTCCTCGCGTATCCCCTTGCCGATATACACCTTGATCGCTCGGTAGCCTTCCGTAACCGCTTGCTGCGCCGAAGCGACCTTCTCCGCGGTCGTATGGCCGGACAAGCCCGAGAGATAGAGCGGGACCGGATTGCGGAAGGCGCCGCCGAGGAGACGATACACCGGTTGACCACAGTGCTTGCCGGCAATATCCCAGAGCGCCGCGTCCACGGCGGCGATGGCGTCCATCATGAAGCTGGACCGATGTCCCCGCCCGCGCAGGGAATCGTACATGCGATGCCACAACACCTCGATCGCAAGCGGATCTTGATCCAATAAGAGAGGCGTCAGCACTTGCCGGACGATCGCTTGCGGCGCTTCGGGTCCTACAGGCACTTGCGCCTCGCCCCAGCCGCAGCGCCCGTCATCGGTCGTAATCTTCACGAGGAGACTCTCGACCTTGCTGGAATACAGTGATGTGTATTCCTTGGAGAAGCCGTAATCGGAGGCGGCCGCGTTTCCGAGCGGGGCGTACGTTCCCGGCGTGCCCGCGGTCCCGCTGAATGCGCTTACCTCCCGGTCTACCTTCAACACGATGGCGTCGATGCCGGTAATTCGCATGAATTATTCCCTCCCCGTTGCCATGATGCATCATGCATGATATATTGTCACAGTAAATGGATAACTACATTTTGTCAATCGGGAATCGAGATGTTGTATAACGCTAGGAAGGAGGAGGTCCCGTTGAATACGTTGAATGTCGGGCTCGCGGGGGAACGAAGCACGAGTCAGAAGGTCGCCGAAATTTTGCGCAGCGCGATCTTTCGCGGCGAATTGGCGCTCGGCGCCCGGCTGGTCGAAGCGAACGTGGCGAAGTCGTTGAACGTCAGCATTACGCCGGTGCGGCAAGCGTTCGCCCAGCTCGCTACCGAAGGATTGATTCAGGTTGTCCCTTATAAGGGAACGAATGTCGTCAACATCACCGAACCGTTGATCGAAGAGGTGTACGGGGTTCGGCTTCGGCTCGAGCTTATGGCTGCCGAGCTGGCGCTGCCGTATATGACGGAGGCGGATTGCGGGCTGCTCGAGGAATATGCCCGGCGGATGGACCGCAACGCGACGGAAGGGGATTTCGAGGGGTTCGCGGCTTTGGACATTCAATTCCACGCTTTATTTTACGAGCGCAGCGGGCATTCGCTGTTGCTCGAGCTGTGGAAGTCGATTCAGTCGAGAATTCGCCTGCTGCAGACGTACGGGAGATCCTTCAACCGGCCGGCGGAGCCAGGCGAGGTCGAAGGCAGACATCTGCCGATCGTCTCCGCGGTGCGCCGAGGCGACCTTCCGTCGCTTCTAGAGTTGACGGAGGCACATATTCGCATGGGCAAGGCGATGTTGTCGGCGCATCGCGCCGAGCCGCACTGACGGATGGAGGCGTATTGGTTCCTCTTCCTCGTCGTCGCCTTGTCCTCCGCTTTGCAAACCGGTACGGGGTTCGGCTTTTCGATCATGACGGTACCGTTGCTGTTGCTGGTCTACGGCGTGCATGAGGCGGTGCTGCTCAACAACGCGATGTCCGTGCTGCTCTCGTTGCTCCTGTGGTACCGCATTCGCAAGGAGATCGACGCCGGACTGTTGAAGCGGCTCCTATTGGGCGGATTCGTCGCCATGCCCGCCGGCCTGCTCGTGTTCGCGATGGTGCCCGGGCAGCGATTAAAGCTGATCGTCGGAGCGATCTCCATCTTGTTCACCGTCCTGCTGGCGCTTCGCTTTCGCATGAGGCAAACTGCCGCCAAGGATCGCGCGGCCGGGGGGCTGTCGGGGTTTCTGGCCGCGGCCATCGGCATTCCGGGTCCCCCCTTGCTCGCGTATGCCTCGGCCGTCGGCATGGAGAAGACGACGCTCCGAAGCACGACGCTCGCCTTTTACTTGTTCCTATACTCGGCGAGCTTTTTGCTGCAGCTCGGGTTGGGCCGCGCGGAGAGCGGATGGTGGATTTCCGCGGCGCTGTCCGTTCCCGCGATGCTCGTCGGCGTCCTGCTCGGGCATCTGTTGTTCGCGCGATTGAATCAACGGTTCTTCCATCGAGTGTGTATCGCGATTTTATTCGCGACGGGAGTTCAGCTAATCTATTTCGGATGGTAACCGACCTAGGAGGGGTAGAAACATGATGACGGAATTGTACTTAGCGCAGGAGCTCGAAGCGTCGCGCAAGCCGCTTCGACCCGGGAAGCCGGGCGTCGCGCCGTTTTGGAATCGGTATGCGAAGCGGTTCGTCTATGCGCCGGCGTTCGAGCTTCCCGAGGTTCCGGGTGCAAGCGCTTACCGGTTTCGAGTCGCGCCGGCCGAAGGGCCGATGCTAGCGTTTACGGCGGACGTCCCTTGGGCACCGCTTTCCCCGGTATGGAGCGACGTTCCGCACGGGCTGGTCCGCTTAACGGTGGAAGGCTTGGAAGCGCCCGGCGGCGCAAGCCTGGGCATTGCCGGCGAATTGACGTTCTACCGCGCGCCCGCATTCGGGGGCCCTTATCGCGAGCCGCCTCCGTGGACGTACCGCGAGGCCGGCGTCAGGGGGCTGCGCGCGCTGTTCGAGCATCGCCGATTCCAATGCTGGTTAACCGAAAACAAGCCGGATCCGGAGATGTTCCTGAACTGCTTCGCCGCCAAAGAGATGGGCGCTTCCATTCGAGCCATGGTCGCTTTCGCTCGGCTGACGGCGAGCGAAAGCGAGTCGCGCGACGCCATTCAAATCGCTCGAAACATCGCGGATTTCCTCATCCGCCATTCCGAGCCGCCGGAGCGGCCGTACCCGTACTTCCCGCCCGTCTATTGGATTAATCCCGAAAATCGGATCAACGACTGGCACTTCGAAGTCGCAAGGGAAAATCAAAACCAATTTATGCTCAGCGAGCCGGTGCGGGCGACCTTCGGGTACCTTGACCTGTACGACGCTACGCAGGACGCTGCCTATTTCGACGCCGCCCTGCGGGTCGCGCAGACGTACCTGAAGACGCAACGCCCGGACGGCACCTGGCCGCTCGTCGTGGACCGACGCACCGGGGAGGAGCTGAAGTCGAAGCCGGTGATCCCGACTTGGGTTTTATTTTTCTTCGAACGGCTCGCGAAGCAGTACGGCCGCTCCGAATTCGCTCCCGCCGCGGAGCGTGTCGCGGCTTGGCTGCTAGCGCATCCCGCGAAGGAATTCCGGTGGGATTCCCAGTTCGAAGATGTGAAAATCAAAGAACCGTACCGGAAGATGGCGTACGAGCAAGCGGCGGATACCGCATACTACTTGTTGACCAACGGCGGGGACGACGCGGAGAAGGTCGGGCTGGCGGAGGAGCTGCTTCGGTTCGTCGAGGATCAATTCATCGTGTGGGAGAAGCCGACCGAGGGCTGGAAGACGCTCGAGTTCCCCGGCGGTCCGACCAAATACTCGCAATATGCGGTGGATACATGGCTTGCGCCGGCCGTCATCGAGCAATTCGGCTTCGTCTTGGTCGCGAGAGCGACGGCCGTCGTGATGCGCGTTTACGCGAAGGCGTACGAGGTGACGGGGAAGGACGTCTACCTAGCGAAGGCCCGGTCGCTGGCGAATACGCTGGTCGCGACCCAGCAATACCATGGGGGAGGCGAAATTCCGAGCTTCCCGATGACGTCCGAGCAGATCGTATGGACGAACAACAGCGTGTATACGGCATTGTTCCTGCTGGAGTTCGGCGAGGCGACGGAGCGCGCGGCGGAGCGGTAACACCAATACGGGGCGATCCCAGGCGCGGCGTCGAACGCCGCGCCGAAGGGATCGCCCCGTTCGCGTCTTACAGCTCCATCCGATTGCGGTACTCGGACGGGGTCATGCCGACCAGCTTCTTAAAGATGTTGAAATAATAGTTCCGATTCGTAAACCCGACGGCCGCCGAAATATCGTTAATCTTCATGCTGCTGCCCCGCAGCAGCGTTTTCGATTTCTCGATTCTCACTTTGTTGACGTAGTCGGAAAACACTTCCCCCGTCTCTTTCCGGAAAATCCGGCCTAAATACACGGCATTATAATGAATTATCTGGGAATACGATTTCAAGGATACGTCGTCCTCGTGCGCGTGCCGGTCGATATATTGCAGCAGATCCTTCACGACTTTGCTGACGTTGGCGCCGTTCCGCTCGTCGAGCGCGCGCAACGTGCTCTGAATTTTTCCGTTCAGCCAAAACCTGATCTTATCGATGTGCTCCAGTTCGCGAATATAGCGCAGCAGCTGCATCTCGTCCCCGAAAATTTCGTCTTGCGATACGCCGGCGAGCCGAAGAATGCGCAGCAGCGAGATGACGACCTCCATGGCGAAGAAATAGACGGCTTCCGGCTCTGCGCCGCCGCGCGCCAGACGGTCGAAGCTTCCCTCGATATACTCGCGAAGCTCCTCCCGGCGCCCGTGCTTCAGCGCGTCCTCGAGAAGCAGATGATCCACCGCTGCGTAATCGCGAAAGGCGCTTTGCTTCGCGACGATATCCTCGTGCAGCAAAATCACGGTATCGCCCGAGTAGATTCGGTATTGCTGGGCGCGAAGCGCGTGTCCATAGCTTACATGCAGCTGCTTATAGCTCCTCGCCACGCTCCCCGCCGTGACTACCCACCGGGCGTCTTCGAGGTTCGGCAAACGCTCGTATAAGGAGAGCAGGTCTTCTCTCATCCGTTCGTTATGCTCCGCTTCGTTCGCTACCCCGCAGACGATGACGATTCTGCCCGCGTAATCGGGAAAGACGACCGCCCGATCCGGGGGGAACGCCCGGCAAGCAGCTTCCTCGGCGGCCCGGAGCGCGGCGTCGATTCGGTCGCGCGCTTCGGTCGAGCCCGCGACGACGTCGATCACCGCCGCCTGCAGCTTGCTGTCGAACACGTTCGCGCCGGTTTGGAGGAAGGCCAGCTTCTGCTTCAGCTCCGGTCCGTCGATGTGGTTCGTAAGCAACCGATTGAGCACATTGTTGCGAATCAACTCGCGCTCCTGCGTTCGTTCGCGGCTGCGGCTCGCATCCGATTCCAGCTTGCGCGTAATCTGGTGAATCGTCTGCTCCATCTCCTCGATGTTCATAGGCTTCAGCAAATAATTTTCCACGTTGTACTGCAGCGCTTCCTTCACGTACTGAAAGTCGTCGTAGCCGCTAAGGATGACGAACCTCGTCTCGAGGCCGTCGGCATGCGAGCGGCGAATCAATTCGAGACCGTCCATGGCCGGCATTCGAATGTCGCAGATCGCGAGATCCGGTCTTTCCGCCGCGAGGAGCGCGTAGCCTGCCGCCCCGTCGGCCGCCTCGCCGATCAACTCGATGCCGTATTCCTCCCAGGGAAGGATATGCTTCATCCCCGAGCGAATGGAAGGCTCGTCGTCAATAATGCATGCTCGGTACACGCGCTTCCATCTCCTTCCTGTGCAGCGCCGGAATGCTTACGCTGACCTTCGTCCAGTATTGCTCTTTACTCTCGATTCGAACCGTATGCGGACTGCCGAACAAGACGTGCACCCGCTGAAAGACGTTCGCGAGCCCGATATGCTCGGCACCCGCCGATTCGAAGGTCCGATCGAAGCCGGCCCGAAGGGCGCGCAGCCGCTCTTCGCCGATCCCGATCCCGTTGTCCGCGATGTCGAACACGATCGTCCGATCTCGCAGCGTTCCCCGAATCGAGAGCACGGCCCGCCGCTGCTTGCGAAACAGCCCGTGTTGGAAGGCGTTCTCGATAATGGGTTGAAGCAGCAGCTTCGGGATGCAGTATTCGTACAGCGATTCGTCGACCTGAATTTTCGTCTCCAAATTGTTGGCGAACCGAAAATTCATTAACGACAAGTACCAGTCGATCGATTCCAGCTCCTCCTCGATCGTAATGATCGAACGCTCGGAGCTGATTCGCCAGTGGAACAGCTTCCCCAGCATGTACAGCATGTGCGGCGTATCCTTCGACCGCTCCTCGAGCGCCTTCATGCGAATCGACTCGATCGTGTTATATAGAAAATGAGGATTGATCGCCGACTGCAAAGAAGAGAGCTTCGCGCTCTTCGACTGAATTTCGGCGATGTACACCTTGTTCACGTATTCTTCTAGGCGAATGCACATGCGATTGAAGGACGCGGTCAGCTGCCCGAATTCGTCGTTGCTCTCCGTCTTTACGACCGCGTGGAAATTCCCTCTCTCGACCGCGCGCATCGCGTTGTAAAGCGTCTTTACCTTGAACGCGATGTAACTGGAAAATAAGCCGGACAGCAGCAGCATAAGCATGACCCCGGCCAGGAAGACGGCAAAGATGTCCTGCACCAATTGGTTCGTCCCTTCCAGCACCGCCGCCTTCGGCACTTGAATCAGCAGCGTGATGCCCCGCTGGGCGAGGCGGGTTTTGTTGACGATATACACTTCCCCGTTCGCCTCGACTTCCCGTACGGCGGATGTCGAGACCCTGTCGAAGAAGGGGTGCGCGCGTCCGATGTCCTCGGGACGGTTGCTGGACAAGACGGTTCCGTCTTCTTGAAGCATGTAAAACGCGGCGCGGCTCGAGTCGGACAACTCATCATAGTGCCGAGCGATTTCCGCGGAGGATAAATTGATGAGATACCTGCCTACGGGCGCTCGAAGCTGCGCGTTGTTCAGATCGTATAAATTCCCGACATGCGAGATGACGGGCCGCGCGTCCCCTAATATATAATCGGGGCTGTCGTCGGCGAACAGGCGCGTACGCTTGTCCGTAGGGGCGATCGAACGGAGCGCGGGGAGCGCGGAGAAGTCGAAGTTGTTGGAGATCGAGCGGTCGGACGTGCTGAAGACGCCTGGTTTGTCCCGCGTATCCAACAATATGATGTCTACGATCTCGTCCCTCGAGAGCGAGATCCCGTTCAAATATCCCGATATCACGTTTCGCGTAACGGTGTTGTAATCGCTTCCATTTTCTCGGAAACGAACGAGATGATCCACGGGGGAGTCGGTCCCGTCCACGGTATAATACAAATAATAAATTGCTAGATTTACCTTGTTATATTGTTCGTTCAAGTACGATTTCATAGTTTCCAAAATTTCTTCCTGCCTTTGAACCTCCACATCCAGCAGCTTGGAATTCACGGAATTCGTGACGATATGGATCGTTACGAGCAACGGGACCAACATAATCGCCGAATACGCGAGCACTAGTTTCACTAGTAGTTTATTATTGACCAATTGCAGCAACCGCTGCAGCGCCCGGGCGAACATGAAGATCCCCTCCTTTGGATGTTTATTGTAATCGAGAACGTCCGACTGCGCAATGCAAGATCAGGAGGTTTACTGAGTATAGCAAAAGTCATATTTTTGTGCTTGAGCGTTCGGAGGGAATCCACGACAATGAGAGGGAGAGAAGCCCGTCAGCGCTTCGGCGACATTTTCCAAGGGGGATTGGCCATGAAACGGCGTACGATTGCGATGTTCGTTAGTGTATTAATGGCGTGTTTGTTGCTTGCGGCGTGTTCGAGCAGCGCGGTTCCGAATGAAAGCGGTAACAATGGAGGCGGCTCGTCGGGGGGGACGCAGGCGGAAGCGCCGGCGAAGTCGGATGCGAAGGAAGACGTCGAGCTTACCTTCCTCTATCAGATGGACGATCGATGGACGGCCGAATTTTGGGCGAGCGTCGTCAGCGATTTCGAAAAGCAGAACCCGGGCATCAAGCTGAACCCGATGTCCTACCCGAGCGTGGATAAGAAGCAAGAGTATATTCAGACGTTGTATGCGACGGATCAAATGCCGGACGTGACGTTCGCCGGACTCGAGTCGATGAAGCTGATCGACGGCGTCTTCCTGGAAGTGCCGGAGCATCTTACGTCGCTGCTGGACGAGACGGGGCTGTACCGCCGAGACGGCAAGGTGTATACGCTGCCGACGTCCAAGTACATCATGCTCGACGTCTTCTACAACAAGGATATCTTTAAGAAATATAATCTTACGCCGCCGAACACCTGGGACGAATTCCTGCAGCTGAACGAGACGCTCAAGAGCAACGGTGTCGTTCCGTTCGTCGAAGCGGGGCAAGGCGTATCCGGCATGATGCTTCACAACCCGATGCTGACCGTCATGCTGAACGAGATCAGCGAGGACTATCCGCAGAAGTTTTTGTCGGGAGAGATGAAATTCAACGGTCCCGAGATGCTGGAAATCGGTAAGCGCTTCCAGGCGTTGTGGGATGCCGGCTACTATCATGAAGGATCGTTATCCTTCACCGGCGCCCAGAAGGACGAGAAGTTCATGGAAGGCTCCGCGGCCATGCTTATCCAGGGCATCTTCAACGCCAAGAAATACGCGGAAGGCAGCCAGTTCGAAGTCGGCTGGTTCCCGCTGCCGGGCATGAAGTCCGCAGACATCTATCCGGTTATGTTCGGCGAAGACATCGGCGTCAGCGCCAAGACGAAGCATCCGGAGGAAGCGTTCAAGCTGGTCGAGTTCTTATTCTCCGACGCGGTCTATCAGCAAATCGTGGAGAAGGGCAACGCCGGTTACACGACGAAGAAGCCGTTCACGTACGAGCAAGATTATTTGACGAAGGAAATGTACGAGATCACGGCAAACAAAACCGCCAAGATTACGTTCATGAAGATCGACCAGTTCCCCGCGGCGACCGCGGAGCTGATGCGGACGACCGCCCAAGACATCGCGCACGGCGGGGACGTACAGCAGGCGCTGGATAAGATGGAATCGATGTTCCGAGACGTGCTCAAGGCCGAAAATAAATAGGTGCGATAGCGAAGCTTCGGCGGGAACGAGTATGCCTCGTTCCCGTCGCGTTCTCGCCGGACGAGGAGGGGAATTTACGTGCATCGGACAAGGAAGATTTCCTTTCTGTTTGTATTACCGGCGTTGCTCGGATACTGCGTCATCCGGGTGTTCCCGATGTTGTCTTCTTTCTACTATAGTTTCACCGATTGGAACGGATATCGCCCGGACGTAAATTTCATCGGGCTCGAGAATTACGTCAAGCTCTTCCATGATCCCGACGTTCGAAACTCCATTATCGTATCGCTCGTCTTCGTCGTCGCCTCCGTCGCGGCGATCAACGCGCTGGCGGTCCTCTTCGCGGTGCTGCTCAAGAAGGCGGGCGGCCTCATCGGATTGTACCGCAGCGCGATTTTCCTGCCGATCGTCATCAGTCCGGTCGCGGTGTCCTTCATCTGGCGCACGATGTATTCCTACGACGGGCTGTTAAATAAGACGTTGTTAGCGCTGCAGCTTTCCACGGAGCAAGTCGGCTGGCTGACGGACAAGAGCCTGGCGCTGACCTCCGTCATCATCGTCAATATTTGGCGCAGCACGGGATTTCATATGGTCATCATCCTGGCGGCGTTGATGACGATTCCTAAGGATCTCTACGAATCCTCGGATATCGACGGCTGCAACGCCTGGCAGAAGTTTCGCTTCGTCACGCTTCCGCTGCTCGTGCCGGGGCTGACGGTCAGCATCGTGCTCGCGACGATCAGCAGCTTGAAGCAATACGATCTTGTCGCCGTACTGACGGGCGGGGGGCCGGTCAACGCAACGCAAATTTTGTCCATCAAGATCGTGCAGGATGCGTTCCAATACAATCTTAACGGTTATGCGTCGGCCATCTCCTTCGTGCTGCTCTTCGGCATCTTGCTCGCCGTCGTTCTTCAAAATATGATCCTTCGCAAGAAGGAGGTCGAATATTAATGCGAACGCTCGCCTTCGCGGCTAAGCACGCCTTCCTTGCGATCGCCGTGTTTATCGTCGTCGTGCCGCTCTACAGCGTGCTATTGAACTCGTTCCGGGGCACAAGGGATATCGCGCAAGCGCCGTTCCGCTTTTCGAACCTGACGCTCGACAACTTCGCGCACGTCTTCGGCTCGCAGAACGATATCTTCCGCATGTACGGCAATTCATTGACGATCACGGGCATTTCGCTGATCTGCATTCTCGTCATCGCGCCGATGGCCGGGTATTACATCGCGCGGTCCGGTACCCGCTTGGCGCCGTTCCTGATGGTCTTCTTCCTGGTCGGCATCATGCTGCCGGACGAGGTGACGATCATTCCCTTGGTCACCATGTACGTCAAGCTGGAGTGGATCGGCAAGTTGTTCGGGATGATCGTCTTCTACGTCGGCTCGAAGCTGGCGGTATCGATCTTCTTGTATAAGCAATTTATCGCCACCGTGCCTTACGAGCTGGAGGAGTCCGCGATCATCGACGGCGCCGGCCAGCTTCGGACGTTCTGGGGCATTGTGTATCCGCTCCTGCTGCCGGTCACGGCGACGCTGGTCGTCTTCGTCGGCATGCATATTTGGAACGATTTCCTAATGCCGCTGTACCTATTGCAGGGCGTTCACTCGAGAACGATCACCGTAGGCATCTTCTCGGCCATCGGCGATTATTCCGAAAACTGGGGCCATGTCTTCGCTTGGGTCGTCGCGGCGTCGGCGCCGATTCTCGTCTTGTTCTTATTGGCGCAGCGGTTCTTCATCGAAGGCTTGACCGCCGGCGCGATTAAGGGGTAGAGCGAAAGCATTGACGGAAGGATGAAGCGGAAAATGTCACCGACACGCAGCGGGCAGCGCCCGAACGTGATTTTGATTACGACGGATCAGCAACGTAAAGATTCCATGGGCTGCTACGGCTCGGACTTCGTCCAGACGCCGAATTTGGATCGGCTGGCGGCGGAAGGCGTGCGGTTCGATCGCGCCTACTGCCCGAGCCCGGTCTGCACGCCGAGCCGCGCCTCGATCTTCACGGGGAAACACGTATCGAACCACGGCGCGTGGAACGTCGGAACGACCGTGCCCGAGTCGGAGGTGTGCCTGCAGCATCTTCTGGGCGCGCAAGGGTATCGGACGTACCATATCGGCAAGCTGCACTTCCAGCCGTTCCTCGCGACGGCGGAGCAATCGAAGGAGACGGTGCGGGAGTGGGAGAAGCTGTACCCCGGCTTCGACGGGCCGTATTACGGCTTCGAACGGATCGAAATTTGCCAGGGACATACCACGAACGGCGTCGCCGGACACTACGGCGCTTGGGTGAAGGAGAAGGCGGGCACGACGGAATTCCCGGCCGTCTCCCTCGCCTCCTCTTCCTTCGGCGGAGAGGCGGTGGCGTGGGACATCCCGCCGGACTGCACGAACACGGCATGGGTGCGCGAGCGGGCGTTGGCGTTCCTCGAGGAGGGCGTTTCGGCGGACTCGGACGAACCGTTCTTTCTGAACTTGGGCTTCCAAGACCCGCACCATCCGCATGCGCTGCCGGCGGAGGCGGCGGCGGATTTGCGGCCCGAACGGTTTCCGTTGCCCCGCTATACGGAAGGAGAGTTGGAGGATAAGCCGCCGTTCTACCTTGACGTATACAGAGGCCGCTGGAGCAAGGAGCATCCGCTGCACGGCACGTTCGCGATGGCCGGGCAAGGCTTCAGCAGCTACAACTACCACGAGGTGACGGCGGAGGACGCCCGGCTCGGGAGGGCGTACTACTACCGTATGGTCGAGTTGATCGACCAAGCCGTGGGGGACATTCTGGCCAAGCTCGAGGAGAAGGGACTCGCCGATAACACGATCGTCATCTTTACGACCGACCACGGGGAGCTGCTCGGCGATCACGGCATCTGGATGAAGGGCCCGTTCCTGTATGAGCAGCTTGTCAACGTGCCGCTGCTCATCCGATGGAAGCAGGGGCTCGAGCCGGGGCGCGCGGTACCGGGAATCGTGAGCCTCGTCGACCTGGCTCCGACCGTGCTGTCGCTCTGCGGCGTCGAGCCGGTCGCCGACATGGACGGCGCGGATTTGTCGCCGGCGCTGCTCCATGGCGACGCCTCGCCCCGGCGGGCGGCGCTGATCGAACATATGGACGATCCCGCGAAGCTGCGGCTGAAGTCCATCGTCACCGAACGGTACAAAATGACGGTCTTCCTAGGCCAGCCCTTCGGCGAATTGTACGATTTGGCGGAGGATCCGGGAGAGGTTCGGAACCTGTGGGGAAGCCCCGAGCACGAAGCCGTGCGGCGGGAGCTGTACGGCTTGCTGCTCCTCGAGCTGGAGAAGCTGGAAACCCGCGTGGAACGGACGACGTATGCATAACATCTTGTTCCTGATGACGGATCAGCTTCGCTGGGACGCGCTCGGCCGAACCGGCGGCTGGGTGAAGACGCCGAACCTCGACAGGATCGCGGGCGAGGGCGTGCTGTTCACCCAATGCTTCACGAACGCGCCGGTGTGCATTCCGGCCCGCGTCTCGCTCGCGACCGGCTTGTATCCGCATAACACAGGCGTGTGCAGCAACGTCCCCGACTTCGATCTCGATCCGGCGTCGAGCACGTGGATGCAGGCGCTCCGATCCGCGGGGTACCGCACCAGCTTGTTCGGGAAGACGCATCTGCACCGGCATAGCGGCGACCTGCGCGACCGCGAGCCCCTGATGCGAGCGTACGGCTTCGACGACGTCGACGAAATCGGCGGCCCCCGCGCCAGCATGCATGTCGGAAGCCATATGACGGAAGGCTGGGAACGCGCCGGGCTATGGGATATATATAAGGAAGATTTCCGTCGGCGCTTTGCCGAAAAGCCATATGCCGCCAGGCCTTCCCCGCTGCCGTTGGACCAGTATGCCGACGTCTACGTCGGACGGCAAGCGAGGGACTACTTGGAGCGGTACGACCGACCGGAGCCTTGGTTTTGCATGGTGAGCTTCGGCGGGCCGCACGAGCCGTGGGACGCGCCGGAGCCCTACGCAAGCATGTACGATCCGGGCTCGATGCCTGCACCCGTGCCGCGCCTATCGCCGACGCCGGGGCGGAAGGCGGGGCATCTGGACCGGTACTTCGCGCCCGGCGACCCGCATTCGCCGGAGGCGAGCGCGGACGAGATCGCGGCGATGCGCGCCAACTACGCGGGCAACGTTACGCTGATCGACGATCAGATCGGCGAGCTGCTGCGCACGCTCGAACGCAGGGGCGAGCTCGAGCGGACGATCATCGCGTTCGCCTCCGACCATGGCGAGATGAACGGCGATCACGGCCTCATCTACAAGGAGCAGTTCCTCAACGGGGCCGTGCGGGTGCCGCTGATCGTGCGCGCGCCGGGCCGCCACGGCGCGGCCGCGGGAACCGCCGTCGACTCGCCGATCGAGCTGTTCGACCTCGGTCCGACGCTCGTCGAGCTCGGCGGCGGGGAGTGGCGGACGGCGCGCTTCGCGAAGTCGTTCGCGGCGCTGCTCGACGGCCGGCCGGCCGCGCACCGCGACGAAGCGCTCGTCGAGGTGCACGGCGAATACATGGTGCAGGACCGGGAGTGGAAGCTGGCCGTGAACCGCCTCGGCGAGCCGTACCTCTTGTTCGACCTCGCGAACGACCCCGACGAGCAACGCAACCTCGTTCTCGATCCGCAATATCGAGGCCAGCTCGATGCTATGCAGCTTCGGTTGCTGCGCCGCCTCGTCGCCTCGCAGCGGCTTCTGCCCGACTAGGCGCTTCCGCACGATGCTGGCGCGATCCAGACCCGATCGACGCCGCGAGCTCGTCTGCCCGGCTTACTTGGGCGCCTTCGCGTCCCAATCCTCCGCAAGCAGCGCCTTGTTGATGCCGATCGCGGCGAGCGCGCCGGAGGAAGCGGCGGCGACGACCTGGTACATCTCCGTCGCCGCATCCCCCGCGCAAAACACCCCGGGCACGCTCGTCGCGCCGAACGCATCCGCCACGACGACCGTGCCGTTCTCCGTAATTTGGCAGCCGAGCGAGTGCGGCAGGTCCGTGCCGGGCGCGAGGTTCGGCGCGAAGAAAATCCCCTCGCACGCGAGCGCCGTGCCGTCCTCCAACATGACGCGCTCCGCCTGGCCGTCCCGGGATTCAATGGCGCGTACGCGCGACAGGTAGAAGGGGATGCCGTGGCGGCGCAGCTCCTCGCGATGCGCTTCCGGCAAGTCGTCCGCGCCGTGCAAGCAGAGCGTTATGCGATCCGTCCAGCCGGACAGCGTCATCGCCATATGCAGCGCGAACGCGCCTTTGCCGATCCAGACGATGCGGCGGTCCCGCAGCTCCCAGCCGTCGCAATACGGGCAAACGAAGGCGCTCTTCCCGTACACGTCCGCGAGGCCGGGGACGTCGAGCGGCAGGTCCTTACGCCCGGCGGCGAACAGCAGCTTCCTCGCGCGGTAGGTCGCGCCGCTCGCCGTCGTTACGACGAAGCGCCCGTCCGCGCCCTCCGCCGCAATCACGGCATCTTTCGTATATCGAACCGACGGGTACGGCTCCAGCTGCTCGCGCGCGATGCGCAGCAGCTCGCCCGGCGGCGCGCCGTCGCGGGTCAGGAAGCCGTGCGACTCGCGCGTCACGCGGTTGCGCGGCAGCGCCTCGTCGATGACGACGACGCTCCGCCGCGCCCGCCCGAGCACGAGCGCCGCGTTCAGGCCCGCCGGGCCGCCTCCTATAATCGCTGCGTCGAGGAGCGGTTGGGGGTTCATTTTCGATCGCCTCCATAAGGTTAAATGCCGGCACGCCGAGCGACGCCGCCAGCTACATTATGAATCCCCCGTGTCCCGCTTGCAACAAACTTTCCCAGCGCGCGGTTGCAAAGGTTTGTATACTATTCGTAGGAGTAAATATTTTCATAGAATGGGAGCGACTTGCGATGTTTGCAGCGGTATGGCGTATGCTCGGATTCGGGACGATGCGACGCAGCGTTGGGTTGAGGATGATTATGGCAAGTATGATCGTCTTGTTATGGGCGGTTCCGGCGTGGGCTGACGAGGAGGAACCGATCCGGGTGACGCTGGACGGGGTTCGGCTGCATTTCGAAGCGGCGCCGCTCCTTGTCGACGGAAGCGCGTACGTGCCGATGCGTTCCGTGTTCGAAGCGCACGGGGCGAGGGTGCATTGGGACGAAGCGAGCCAGGTCGTGACCTCCACGGTCCGGTACAGATCGGTAGTCATTCATCTAACCGACGGAAGCATTGTTTTGAATGGCAAGGCAGCGCCGCCCCCGTTGAAAGCTCTCTCGGTCGACGGTCGGACTTACGTCCCGCTGCGGGTCGTGAGCGAGGCCCTGGGGAGCGGCGTGTTCTGGGAAGAGGCGACTCGTACGGTCCGGATGACGTCGGCCCCGTTAGAGTATATCTTAGCGGTGCCCCTCGACCTGGAGCTCGAAGCGAACGCCGAGGCGCGGACCGACTATAAATACAACCCCGCTGCCAAGGTTGCGATGAAGATCGAGCATTACGGCATCCGCGACGGAAAGTTGTATACGCAGCTGCAGCTGATCAATATGGAAAAGGAAACGCCCGTCTCCTTCTCGTTCGCCCCCGTCGCCAACCAACGCGTGATCGGCTCGGTTCCGTGGGATCCGAACGGCAAGGCTTCCTACCTGATGGAGGATTGCACGTTGATCACGCCGCGAATGGACAGCAGGCCAGACGGGAAGAAGGCGATACGGTATTCGACCTCCGTCGATCAAGCATGCGTACAGGCGAACCCGGAGGCGCGCGCCGGCGCTTCGGTCGACCCGGGACTGGCGTACCTGCCCAGATTGTTGCGCGCGACGGGGAACGATACCTATACGGTTCGCCAATACCTTCAAGACGAGCAGGGCGGCGTGCAGAAACTTGTCGTCGACGCGTCCGGGCAAACGACAATCGTCTTGATCGCCGACGCCGGGACGGACGAGGCGCTGGTCATTCGCGGGACGTACCGGCGAGGAGAAGAGACGGAGGCCGAGGCGTTCACGCTGCGATATGCCGTCGCGCCGGCGCTGGATTTCGGAAGCTACGAGTCGGCGTACAATGGAGTTGCATTCTGGGAGAAGTGAAAAAAGCCCGCAAACGAGCTCCCTACGGAGCATCGCCTGCGGGCTTGCCAATTCGTTAAATCAATCCGGACTTCTGCAAGAGGCGCTGCAGCAGCGCGGCGGCTTCCGCTCGGGTGAGGTCGGCTTTCGGCTCGAGAAACGTGGCCGTCCGGCCTTGGAGCAGGCCCGATTGCAGACCGAGGACGACGCCGGCCTTCGCCCAAGTCGATACGTCCGCGGCATCCGCATACGGCGTCAGCAGCGGCGCCGCCTCCGCGGCCGGCAGGCCGGCGGCCAAGCCGGTGACGTCGGCCGCCTTGGCAATCGCGGTCATCGCTTGCTCGCGGGTAATCGGGTCGTGCGGCCGGAAGCGGCCGTCCTCGTGTCCGACGAGCAACCCGTATGCATGCGCGGCGTGAATGAATCCCGCGTCCTCGTCGTTCGGCCGCACGTCGGCGAACGGGCTGTTGCCGCCGACCGGCCGCAGGCCGAGCGCGCGGACGAGCATGCCGGCAAATTCGCCCCGGGTCACCGCGGCGTTCGGCCGGAACGCCGTCTCACTGGCGCCTGCGATGACGACCATCCGCGAGCTCATGTCGTTCGCGGCCTCCTGCGCCCAGTGACCTTCGACGTCCGCATACTCGACGGGGTTCCAGACGACCGTGTACGTGCTGTTCGTCAGGCTGTTAATGACGGCGTAATGCTTCCCGTCGACGGTCGTCACTCGCGTCGGGACGTGCCGCGTCCGGCCGTCCGGGTCGACGACGATCGCCGTCGTAATTTTGCTCGGGTCGACGCCCTCCGGAATCGCGACGGTACGTTCCACGTACGCTTCGAACGTCGTCAGCTCGACGGTCTCGCCGCCGGAGGCGACACGGACGGCAAAGTCGAGCGGCGGCGCTACGATGGACAGCTCTCCGGCGGCGGCCGCGTTTTCCACGACTTGCAGCATGGCGTCCTGCGGTCGTGCGATTTCGATCTGCACGACCGTATCCTTGGCATTCGGATCCACCCCGTGTCGTGCCAAGAGATTTTCGTTAAATATGCGTTCCGCCGGCAGCACATACGAGGCGGCTTCCGTCTGGAACACCACGACGGCCTGCTTCTGCGACAAACTCCGGACGCTGCGAGCGTCGAGCTCTCCGACGAAGCTGTCGGCGTTGCCGCTTGTCGGCACGGTAATGATCGGCCTCTCCCCCACGGCGTCCAGTCGTGCCTGCAGCTTCGCCGGGTCGACCGCGACGGTCGTCCGGGTGCGTCCGTTTTCCATCGTTGTCGTTTCGGCTTGTCCCATCGTTTCCGGTCGCCCGTTCACGAGCACTTCCACCCCCGTCGGCGCAGCGGGCGGAGGCGTCGTCACGATCGCCGGCGGTGCGTTCACCGTCTGAGTGACGGTGAACGAAACCGGCGTCATGCGGTCCGCCGAGACGGTCACCGTCGCCGAGTAGGCGCCAGGCTGCAAGCCGTCTTTGGCCTTCAGCGTGAAGGTCGTCGACGTCGTCGCGTCGTTCAATGCCGTCGCGGCCGGCTGGGTCGCGACGAAGGCATTGCTTTGCGCGCCGGAAAGCGCCACCGTCAAGTTCGCGAGGGGGCCTGTGCCCGTTCGCGCGATCGTCACCGTGCGCGTCTGCTGCGACCCCGAAGCGTATCCTCCCGTCAGCGCGGTCAACGTCACATTCGGCAGCGCGTCGATCGTATACGTCAGCAGCATCACCTCGACGGCGACCGCCGCCGTGTCCGTTCCGCCGTTGCCGTCGCTCACCGTGTAAGCGAACGTCGCCGTCCCGCCGAAGTTGGAAGGAGGGGCGTACGAGACGCCGCCGGCCGTGAACGTCACGGTCCCTTGCGCCGGCTGTGTCACCCCGACTACGGTGAGGGGGTCTCCGTCGGCATCCTGATCGTTCGCCAGCACGTCGATCGCTACCGTCTCCCCGTCGGCGATCGCCTCCGCCGTATCGTCCGCCGCGTCCGGCGCGTCGTTCGCGGCCGTCACCGTCACGTTGACCGTCGCGGTGTCGGAGCCGCCGTTGCCGTCGCTCGCCGTGTAGGTGAAGGATGTCGTTCCGGCGAAGTCGCCCGCCGGGGCGAAGGAGACGTCGCCTGCGGTGAACGTCACCGTCCCGTGCGCCGGCTGCGTGACTCCGGTTATGCTCAAGGCGTCGCCGTCGATATCCGTATCGTTCGCGAGCACGTCGATCGTCGTCGCCCCGCTGTCCTCCGCTGCCGTCGCGGCGTCGTCCGACGCCTGTGGCGCATCGTTCACGCCGGTCACGGTCACGTTCACCGTCGCGGTGTCGGAACCGCCGTTGCCGTCGCTCACCGTGTAGGTGAACGACGTCGTTCCGGCGAAGTCGGCCGCCGGCGCGAACGAGACGTCGCCTGCGGTGAACGTCGCCGTTCCGTTCGCGGGCTGCGTGACTCCGGTTATGCTCAAGGCGTCGCCGTCGATATCCGTATCGTTCGCGAGCACGTCGATCGTCGTCGCCCCGCTGTCTTCCGCCACCGTCGCCTCGTCGTCCGTCGCGTTCGGCGCCGCGTTCGGCGGCGTGACGACGGTCACGGCGACGGTCGCCGTGTCGGAGCCGCCGTTGCCGTCGCTAATCGTATATGTAAACGTCGTTGTACCGATGTAATCGGCGGCAGGCGTGAAGGAGACGCCGCCGGCGGTGAACGTCACAGTTCCGTCCGCGGGCTGCGTGACCGCGGTGACCGTCAGCGTATCGCCTCCGTCGGG
>NZ_DASQMZ010000040.1:0-7561 GCF_035645235.1 Paenibacillus sp. | reverse complement strand
GCACGATTCGGCTGCAGGACAAGGCCGGCGCGACGCGGACGCCGCGGGGGCCGAGCGGAGGCGCGTTGTCCGACTTCGCGCCGCCGGCCGCAAGCCGCGCGGCCGGGACGGTCGGCGCCGCGCGTCCGGCGCAGGCGCCGCGCCCGCCCGCCAAAGCCGCCGCGCCGACCGCGAAGGCGTCGGCGCCGGAGCGCGCCGCCGCCTGGCTGCTGCGCCCGGCGCCGCAGCCGACGCTGAACGGCTGGCGTTACGCGCTGGCCGCGCTGCCGGTCGCGGCGTTCGCGACGCTCGTCTGGCTGGCCTACCGGCTTAGCAACTAAGGAGAAGGGCAGGGAGCTTATGAATTTGTATGTAACGTTATCCATTGCGGCGGCGCTCGTCGCGCTGCTCGTCGCCGGGTTCGGCGTCTTCGCCGCGTACCTGGCGTTCGCGGGCAAGCGCGAGGCGTTCCGCGCGGCGCTCGTTCGTTGGACCGTGTTCGATTACTTGATCCTCGGCGTGTTCTTGTTCGGCACGTTGTTTCTGCTGGCGGATCTCGTCGGCGTCCTGCGCGACCGGGACGCGTATCCGTATTACCATTACGGCTACGTGCTCTCCGGCTTCGTGTACAACACGATCGCGGGCATCTTCCTCTTCGCGCGGCTCGGTCTCGCGCTGCGGGCGGCGGAGGCGCGGCCGGAGCCGGCCGCCGTTTCAGACGGAGCGCCGGCCGCGGGCGACGACCATCGCGAACCACGCCAGGCTTAAGGCGCCGAAGAGCGGATACAGCGTCGACAGCAGCGCCTTAAACCCGACGAAGCTGATGGCGAAGCATAACAGGAGCGCCCCGACGACGATCGTCTGCCGCTTCGCGCGCAGCCGCTGCTCCACCTGGAGCGAAAGACCGAAGACGTTGGCGATGAACGTCGTGAAAATTTCGGCGTAAATCAGCAGCAGATATAGGAAATGAATGACGGTCCCCATGCCGGCCACGACGAGGCCCATGGGGATTTCGTATTGGAAAATGTCCGGCGCATACGTCGCAAGCGAAATATGCCCGACGAGCAGCAAGGCGCCGAGGCCGACGCCGCCGAGAACGCCGCCGAGCTGGATCGCGCGTCGGTCTCGCACGGCGGCGCCGAGCGGGACGAGCACCGCCTGCGCCGACGCGAGATTGAACGCCGCGTACAGCATCGGCGCGATCCATGCTCGGCCCGGCGGATACGGGTCGCCTTGATGCAGCCAGCCGAACGTTAAAAATTCGGCGCCGTGCATCGTTTGATAAAAGACGATGCCGGTAAACAGCAGCATCATCGGCACGACGACCGAATTAACGGCCATGATGCCCTTCATGCCGCCGGAGATGACGACGTACCCGAGCAGCAGCGTGACGGTAATGCCGAGCAGGAACGACTGCCCGAGCTGTTCGCGGAACACCGAGCCCGCGCCGGCGAGCATGACGATCGCGACCGAAAACAGCTCGACGAGCATAAACAGCGAAAACCGCTCGCCCCACTTCGCGCCGAACAGGTGCTTATTTAAATCCTCGTAGGATGTCGCCCGAATGTCGTGCGCGATCAGCATCACCTTCGTCCCGAACCAGATGAACAGCCCCGTCGAGACGAGAATCGTCAGCAGCGCGACGCTTCCGTATTTCGTGAAAAATTGCAATATTTCTTGCCCCGTGGCGAATCCGGCCCCGACGACCGTCCCGATGTACGTAAATGCGACCTGCAACGTGGCAGCCGTTCGCTTCATGCCGCTCCCCCTGCCTGTACCTTGGTTAGTACAGGGTATGTTTGTCCCGGGGGAAGTAGTACAGAGGGAGGGACGGGCCGACGGCATGAAAAAAAACCGCCGGGCGCGCGTAAACGGCGGCCCGGCGGCGTATGACGTTATTCTTCTGGGAACAGCTTGACGGAGTGAATTTCGTTCGTCTCCGGGTCCACATCCAGCTTTAGGACGACGCCGTCCGCTACGTAGCGGATGACGAATTCGGTGTCCGACGTCGGCGTGCCGAGCTTCGCGAGCGCGGTCTGGCGGTCGTCGCCGAGGCGCAGGCCGTTCAGCCCGGGGTTGACGCTGCGCGTGCTCACTTCCACGAAGAGCACCTTGCCTTCGCGAACGCCGATCGTAAAGCCCGGATACGCGAACACGGCCGCTTCCACCGTCTCGTCGGGAAGCAGATACTGCTCGGTCGGCTCGCCGAACTTCGCTCGGACCGCCGACGCCTCCATGCCGATCGAGACGCCCATCAGCGTCGGATGCAGCGGATCGAAGGTGCCGTTCACGTCGTAGTTGCGGCGGTTGAATTCCTGTCGCGCCTCCTCCGCCTTGCGCATCTGCTCGCGATCGTCGTCGTTCATGTATAGATCCTCGGAAGTCTTCGGCTCGATCGTCTCCGTCTGCGGCGACGCGACCGAGATGACGTTCTTCGCGTCCGGGGCGTTTTCCGGCTCCGGCGCCGGCGCCGGAGCCGCCGCGCCGCCCGGGCTCTCCGCCGCCGGCGTCCCGCCGCCGGCCGCTTCGGCGGCCGTCTCGGCGCCGGCGGCGGGCGCGGGCGTCTCGATCGGCCGTTCGGCCCCCTCGCCGGAGGAGCAGCCGACGGCGAACGCGAGCAAGCCTGCCGCGAGCGCCGGGCCGGACCACGTTTTCCACATATTCATATTGCATCTACCCGTCTCTCTACCCGATTGGGATCCGTATCGTTTCTCTATTGGTCTTCCCTTACTATACGGCATCGCGGCACTCCCTCACAAAGACGAATTTGCACCGATTTCCCCCGTTTTCGCGGCAAAAAATCACATTATCGTTTCTTCCAAGGAGCGACACGTGTTCGCAATCAACATTTCGTAAGTTCTTATTATATTAGACTGGATGTGGCTGGGAAAAGTTGCACGGGAATTGTGGTTGAATCGAATTTTTCGTTATGGTATTTTATTCAAAATGGCACGAACCCATGCAAAACGGCGAAGGGATGAAGCGCGAATGGAATCATTGAAGCGACGCATTATCGAGGAAGGCCGTGTATTGTCGGATAACGTGCTGAGCGTAAATACGTTTTTGAACCACGGGGTCGATCCGGCGCTCATCGCCGAGATGGGCCGGGCGTTCGCGGAACGGTTCCGCGAATACGGCGTGACGCGGGTGCTGACGATCGAATCGTCGGGCATCGCGATCGCGTACGCCACGGCGCTGGAGCTCGGCGTGCCGTTCGTGTACGCGCGGCGGCGGAAGGCGCTCATGAACGAGGGCGAATTTTACGCGGAGCGCGTGCCGTCGTTCACGAAAGGCATCGTGACGGATATCGTGATCGCGAAGGAGCTGCTGAAGCCGAGCGACAACATCTTATTCATCGACGACTTTATCGCGAACGGGGACGCGGCGCGCGGCGCCATTAAGATCGTCGAGCGGTCGGGCGCGAAGCTCGTCGGCGCGGGCATCGCGATCGAGAAGGCGTTCCAGGCGGGCGGCTCGCATCTGCGCGAGCTCGGCATTCCGGTGCTGTCGCTGGCGCGGCTGGCGTCGCTCGAAGGCGGCGCCATTCGATTCGCGGATTAGAGGATTTTACAGCATTTTTCAACCTGTCTGACTCTTTCCACCGCTCCGTTCTTGCTTTATAATGAGGAGGAAGTTTTGGAGAGGAGGGCGTCGCGATGGGGAATCAACCGTTTACTACCGAGTATCTAGCGAAGAAGCTCTTGGAAGCCAAGACGCATTTCGAGCGGACGGTCGACTGCAAGCACACGGAGTTTGATGACCTCTACCCCTACATGGTGGAACATCCTCAGTTTTTCTGGTATAAGCGTTATGTCGCTTGGTCGGAATTGTTGACCATTGTTAACATATGCCGGGATTGCGAGTTCGATTGGAGCGCGCATTTCACGGAGCAGCAAGCGGATTATGTTAGCAAGCGCGTCATGTCGGCGAAGGTGCTCGACCATTGGTTCGAGAACCAGCCGAACGATTCGAAGGAGCATGTCGGATAAGTCGCGTCAATCATAAGGGACCCGGGCGGCATGCCGGGGTCTTTTTTGTTTGATCCGCGCGGGCGAGGCAGAGAATAACGAATAACGGTACATCTATCGAAAATGGAGGCGACGTCGAGCATGATCACCGACGAACAATTGGACAAGCACCGCGTGGAAGGCACGCTGCTGCGCGTCGTACGCGACGCGAACCGGGAGAACGACGTACGCGGCTTCGTCGTCGCATGGGACGACGCTAGCGTGCTCATTCGCAAACGAAGCACGCGGCGTCTCGTGAAGCTGGACCGGCGGTACGTATACCAGCCGGCTTCGGAGGAGCGGGCGCTGCCGCCGGCCATCGCGGACGCGATCGGGCACGAGGAGCCGGGCGAGGCGTGAGGGGCGGTCTCGACGCGGGCTGCGGCATCCCGGGCGTGCGGGCGGAGGTCCGCGAGGGCGACGACGGCGGGCCTTGCCTGGTCGTGCGGTTCGATGCGCCGGGGGTAACGACGCTGAGCTCCGCCGTCATCGGCGGGGGATTCAGGGACGGGGTGCGCGCGATCGTAAACCGGCAGGTGCCGAAACATTATATGGCCGACGATCCCGAGGCGGAGCTGGGCGCGCATCTTCATCGGCACGGCTTCGGCTGCGGCGAGACGCTCGCGCTCATGACCGCCGCGTTCGTGCGCGATGCCGGCTTCGCCTGCATCGAGCTGTCGAGCGGAAGTGCGCATTCGCGCGTCGCCTGCTGGGCGACCGTCGGCCTCGGCAACGCCGCGCGGGCGGGCCGCCGCCGGGCGCCGGCGAGCGGGCTGTTCCCCGGCACGATCAACGTCATCGTCGTCCTCGACGGCGCGCTGGCGCCCGGCGCCTTCGTCGGGGCGACGTGCGTGGCGGCGGAGGCGAAGGCGGCGGCCGTGGCCGACCTCGGCGTCCGCGATCCGGACGACGGCGGCCTCGCCACGGGCACGACGACGGACGCCGTCGTCGTCGCCGCTACCGGGCGGGGCGCGGCGGCGCGTTACGCCGGTACGGCGACGGCGGTCGGCCACGCGGTCGGACGCGCCGTCTACGACGCGGTGCGGGACGCCGGCGCGCGCTACCTCGCTTACGCGGTCGATTCGCCGGGCGAGCGGACGTAACGTTTAGGACGCGGCGGAACGGGCCATACTAGAACAATGCGGATCCTCTCGGATAGTTCCAGATACGAAGGAGCGTGTTCGTTTTTATGGCCAAAGGCGAAGAAATCGTCAAATACGTGACCCAGCGGGTCGTTCAATATATCGAAACGCCGAGCGACCGCCGGAAAGCGGAGCGCGAGCGGCGCAAGCAGTCGAGCGAGCCGTGGACGGTTCGCTGGTTCGGGCTGATCCCGATGTCGCTGTCCATGTTGCTTCCCCGCAGAAAAAAAGCGCCCTCGGCAGGCAAACCCCGCCAAGGGCAATAGGTATATATAAAGAGGAGAAAAACCGTTCGTCATGCGCTACCGGAACGACCCTGCCGCCAGCAGCGTCTCCAGCGGCGCGTACCGCGTAAGTCCTTCCTGATCGAGCGCCACGTACCCGCCGAGCCCGCCGTCGCGCCGCGACGGCCACCCATGGTATCCAGCGACGCCGAACGGCGCCAGCGCATCGCCGCCCCATGCGGCGCCTACATACACCGCTTCCCCGTCGCCGCGGGCGTCGAACCATGCGACGAAGTCGTCCCAGCCGCCGATCTCGGCGTCGGGCGCCTCCAGCCAGGCGATGCTCCCGTACGGGTCGCCCGGTTGTTTCATCATATGCAAGCGCTTCCCCGAATAAACCATGTCCGGCTCGCGCCTTTGTTTTTCCTTCGCGAGCGCCTCCGTCTCCGCATCGGTCGCCGGCAGCCAAGCGCCGGTCACCGCGTCCGCGTAGCGCGTCACGCCGCCTTCCGATACTTTCCAGAACGCATGCAGCGGATCGAAATACAACGGCTCGATCGCGGCCTCGTCGGTAAAACGAACGCCCTCGAGTCCGTCCGAGCCGAACGCCGTCTCCAGCGTCGCGTCCGCGAACGGGGGCGTCGCGCCTGCGCCGTACTCGACGAGGGCGTAGCCGCCTTCGGGGGTCGCCGCAACGATTAAATACCCTAACGGTTCGCCGCTGCGCGCGTCTTGCACGAAGACGATCCAGCCGTGCGTGCCGGGACCGAGCGGCGCCTTGCGCCACGTTGCGCCCGACCACGCCGAGAACGGCTCGTCCTTCGACAGCTCCGCGATCCAGGCGTCCACTTGCGTCTCCAGCGACGAAGCGGGCGCGGAGAGCACGGATACCGCCTCCGATGCGTCGGGCGCCGGCCGCGGCGCGGTCCCGGCCGTCCCGAAGGGGGCCGAGGCGCCGAGCGCGAGCGCGGCGGCGAATACTATGATACGGAACATATGTCGCCTCACCTGCCTATCGTTGCGGGCCGGAGGAACTTGTCCCGGCCGCTTCTCTAGTGTAGCCGAACGGCATCGAGAAGTTTGTCCCTTCTTGTCCGCGAATTATGGGAAGTTTTGTCTAATGCAAAACCGGCGTGTCGGAACCGAGGTGGAAGATGCCCGCGCTGACGACGTTCGCCTCGATCCGTGGGGCGTATTGCCATTCGATCTCTTTCTTGCGCGCCGCGTACTGCGCCTCGGCCGCTTCGCGCTGCTCCGGCTCGACCAGCGTCGGCAGCAGCTCGCCGTAATAGGCGTCGACGCGGGCGAGCTCGTCGTCGAGCCGAGCCTTCGCCTCGACCGCCCAGTCGTGGTTGTAGCTTTGCAGCTCGCGCTCGAGGTATTGCTCGAGCGCCGCCACGGCGCGCGGGATCGACCAGACGGGGCGCGCCACGAGCGTGTTGGACGGCAGCCGCGGCGTCAGCGGCAGGCCGGCGAGCGTCTCGCCGAACTCCTCGACGATCTCGCCGGTCATGAGGGAGATGCCGAGCGAATGCAGCTCGTCGCGCTTCATGTCGCAGCAAAACTCGATCTTATAATTGACGGCGAGCCACGTATGGCATACCGCGGGCGGGGCGCCGCGCGGCGCCTTCACGTCCTCGAACATCTGGACGTAGCGCCCCTTCTGACGGACGACGCCGAACAGCTGCTCGAGACGCCGGCTGCCGTACGTCACTTCGTCGTAGGCGATGCGGCCGGTCGAGGCGGGCGCCGGGGCGAAGCCGAAGTAGCGGCCGAGGATCGAGTCGCCGCCGTCCGTCGGCTTCGGCGCGACCGACGCTGCGGCCGCCTGCGCCGCCGTCTGCGGCTTGGCGGGCGTCGCGGCGGCGGCGCCCGGCTTCCCGGCGGCCGCGGCCGCCCGCGCCTCGGGATCGAAGACGAACGTCAGCGTCATCGTCTCCGGCGGCGCGCCGGTCCGCTCGACGAAGCTCCAATAATACGGCCGGTTGGTCAAGTCCTTGTCCGCCTCGGGCGACAGCCGCACCGTCACGTGCGCCGGCGACTTCTCGGTCACGTGGCATTCCGTCGCTTCCAAATACCGCATGACGAATTTCTGCACGTCTTTCGCGTTCATGTTCGCACCTCCGCGTTCGTCGCGCCGGCGACGTCGCTCGACACGGCGTCGAGAATCGCGCCGATCCGCGACCGGCGCTCCTCCGCCGCGGACGCT
>NZ_DASQMZ010000039.1:0-6114 GCF_035645235.1 Paenibacillus sp. | reverse complement strand
GTTTTCCAATACGACTTGCTCGAACGGCCCGAATTCGCCGTCCCCGTCTCGACGGTGTCCTTCTTCCATACAGCTCGCCCCTTCCCGTCCGGTTACGATGAGATCGAAAGCAAAATTTTCGCGGCGGCGCTCTTGCCTTCGATCAATCGGCCAAAGCATTCCGCCCCTTCCTCCAGCGGCGCCTGCGCAGTCCACGACGCGGCGCGAATACTCCCGTCCGCGATCCATTGCAATGCCGTCTCGAAGTCGAAAGGCGTATACGCGAAGGAACCGAACATCCGGAGTTCGCTTCGAATGGCGACATTGATCGGAAGCGCGCTATTCGCTTCATGTAAGCCGATGAACGCGACGCTCCCCCCGGGCCGGGCTTGCTCGAGACAGGCGACGCGGGTCGCGTCGACGCCGACGGCGTCGACGACGGCGTCGAAGCCGCCCCTCGGCCGTTGCAGGGCAAGCTCTTCGGTCGTCTTGACCGCCGCCGCGCCGAGCTCCCTTGCGACGGCCAACCTGCTTTCGTTCAGGTCGCTGACGACGATGTGTCGGACGCCGAACCGCTGGGCGGCTTGGAGCAAGAGCAACCCGATGGGGCCGCCGCCCGCGATAAACAGACTGTCGGTCGGCTGCAGCTCCAGCAAACGGCATGCATGAATACCGCATGCCAAGGGCTCCGCGAACGCCCCGTCGTCGAATCCGACCCCGGCGCGCAGCAAATACACGTTCCGATCCGGCACGACGACGTACTCCGCGAACGCCCCCGGGGCGTGCGCCCCTAACAGTCGCCGCTCCGGGCAAAGCTGCGGCTGCCCCTTCGCGCAGAGCCTGCATCGAAGGCAGGATACCAACGGGTTGGCTGCGACGCGATCTCCCGGTCGAAGCCCTTGGACTCCCGAGCCGATCGCCGCGATCGTCCCGGCAAACTCATGGCCCATGACGAGCGGGGGAACTCGAATGGAGCTATGCCCGAGGTATCCGCTCAGCTCCGATCCGCAAATTCCCGCGTATGCCACTTGAATCAACACCTCGCCTTCGGAGGGTAGCGGTACTGGAAGCTGCCGAATATGCAGACGGCGAGGTCCTTCGTAGACAAGCGCTTTCATCATTTCTGGCACCGCGCATCCCCCTCTACAATTCCGCCAGCATGCCGCCGTCGATCACGACGCCGGAGCCGATGATAAATTTCGCTTCCTCGCTCGCAAGAAAACAAATCAGCGCCGCCACCTCGGCCGGGTGTCCGATTCGACCGAGCGGTTGAGCGTCTTTCCAGTCCTCGTTCGGAATCGCATCCGCCGCCCCGCCGAGCTCGGCCCAACGCTTCAGCATGCCCGTATCCGTCGCGCCGGGGAGCACGGCGTTCACCCGCACGCCTTGCCTAGCGTAGTCGATCGCCATGCTCTTTGTTAACGCGAGCATGCCTCCTTTCGACGCGGCGTACGCGGCATGATTGGCGATCGTCGCGTGCGCGTGCACCGACGCGACGTTCACGAACGCGCCGCCGCCGCTCGCGATCAGCTCCGGAATGCCGTATTTGCCGAGCAGGAACGCGCTGGTCAGGTTGACCCGAATCGTCTCCTCCCACTCCTCTTCCTCAAGCTCCGTTACGCTGTGAAGCGACTCGACCGCCGCGCTGTGAACGATGACGTCCAAGCGACCATAGGCTTCTACCGCCGATCGAATTAGGTGCCGCACATCCTTGCCGCTTCCCACGTTCGTTCGTACGAAGATGCCCCTGCCGCCGACTTCTTGGATCGCGGCCAGCGTCCCTTCCGCATGGGTCTGGGATCGGTTGGCGATCACGACCGCTGCGCCCTCCGAAGCTAGTCGAACGGCGGTCTCCCGGCCGATGCCGGTTCCTCCGCCGGTCACGATCGCGACTTTATGCTCGAATCTTCCGTTCATCGAAGGTTCCTCCTCTTCCGATTTACATGCGCGCCGAGCGCCGTGAACGGGCTATGGCGTCTCTGGCATCCACTTTGCGTTCGCCGGCGAAGCCGGTCTTTCGCCGCCGAGCACCCGCAAGACCTCTTCCGCCGCTTGCCGCTGCAGTCTCGGCAGCGATTCCTCCGAGTAGTACGCGCTGTGCGGCGTGATCAGCACTTGTTCCAAGCCGATCCACGGGTGGCTTCCGTCCGGCGGCTCTTGCTCCAGGACGTCGACGCACAGCGCTCCGATTTTCCCGGTCTCGATCCCGTTCGCCGCATCCTCCGTATGGATGAGTCCGCCTCGCGCGGTATTCACAATGACGACGCCGTCCTTCATCTTGGCGAGGGAACGTTCGTTGATCAGATGTTTCGTGCCGTCGGTCAGAGGAACGTGCAGGGACAGAAAATCGCTCTCTCCGAACAACTCGTCCAGATCCGCCGATCGAACGCCCGCGGAATCGAACGCACCGGCCGGCGCCCAAGGATCGTAGGCGATCACATGCATGTCGAAGGCTTGCGCCCGCTTCGCCACCTGTCGCGCGATCCGGCCGAAGCCCGCGAGTCCGAGCGTCTTGCCCGCAAGGCATTGGATCGGCCGATAGTCCAAGAAGTCCCACTTGCCTTCGTGTACGCTCCGATTGCTCGGAATCAGCTTTCTTGCGGCCGCGAGCAGGAAGGAGAAGGCGTGATCGGCGACTTCGTTGATGCAATAGAACGGAACGTTGCACACCCAAATGCCGTACCTTGCCGCAGCCTCCAGATCGACATTGTCGACGCCGATGCCGTAGCGCAAGATCACCTTGCATTGAGGCAGGCGCGACAAGGTTTCCTCGGTAATCTTCGTGTATTGTACGAACAAGGCTACTGCATCGCCGGCGACGCGGGCGATGTCCTGCGGATCCGTCGCTTCGATCTCGGTCAATTCTACCCCTACGGAGGCAAGCATCTGCCGCTCTTGATCGAGATTCGGAAAATCGTGCGGCAACGCGTAAGCTTTCATGGACATCCCCCTCGTTATCGGTTTGCGCGCTTGCGGACGAGTTCGGCGGGAACGATTGCGTGCAGGTCGTCGACCCAGCGAAGCGACGTATTCGGGATCGCATAGCCGAGGCTGAAGTCGCAGCCGCCTCCGCGGCGGATCACCTTGACGACAATCCGATTGAAGCCTTTCCGAAGCCGCACGGCGAAGTCATGATTGTACGGCATCCAATACCATGGCTCCCTGCTTTCGCCCACGATCTCGCCGTTCAGCCATAGGCGGAACCCGTCGTTATTGCCGATCATGATCCGAACTTCCCGCTCTTCCGCGATGTCGAGATCCTGGACGAGATACAGACAGGCCGGCCCCTTCGTCCCCATCCAGTCGTCGATCGGCAGCTTATGCTCCGCCCAAAATCGCAACGCGCCGCCTTGCACGTCGGCGAATCCCGCCGATTCCTCGATATATTCGCGATCCAGACTGACGAAATTGTTGAAGTGTTCGGGCCCCCTCGGCCGCGCAAGCCTGCGCTCCTTCGGGTCGTAATACGATTTCGCGCCCGGAACCGTCGTGTCGTACAAATCCCAGAACGGACCGATGACGCGGAACGGCTGTCCGGCCGCCAGTCCGACGATCTTTTCCTTCCTTTCGGCGCTCTTGGCATCTGTCCATACCGCTCGAAGCTTGACGGAGGAACTCATACGGCTTACTTCGTCGTCGAAGCGTACGCGAACCGGCAACGTCAGACTCTCCCCCGCCATGATTCGGAATTCGAACGCATTCGGACTGACCGTACACCGTTCCGGAGACTCGATGCGCAGCATGCCCTCCGCCTCGCCGAATTCCCCTCGGTGGCTCAGGACGAACATCATCTCCTTCGTCTCGCCGGGAATCAGCTCCGGATTACCGAGATAATCCGCCGAAATGTCGATCCCCGCTTTCGGAGGTTCGACCGGAATGCGATCCGAGCCGAGATCGGCCGGCGCGCCTTCGATTCGAATTTTCGGATTGATCGACCGCGACATGGCCACGCCGACGCGGCATGTATCCGTCGCCAAATCGGAGATGCGATCCGTCGGGCGCCGCACATCGATGCCGACGACGAACGTATCTTTCGCCGTGGCTCGCCAACGATCCGGTATGGCCGCCGTCCCGCCGATCAATCCCAGAATCGCCCCTGCCGTCGCGCACGTGCAATCCGTATCGTAGCCGCTGTTTAACGCGATCAGCTGCGTCGCGCCGAAATCCTTCTCGCCGTATAGCAAAGCAAGGATCGTTAACCCCAAATTTTGCACCGCCTTGGAAGCGTCCGGATCGCCGAAGCGGGCCAGCATGGCCGCCCTTGCCGCGCCCCAATCGACCCCGTCCCGATAGTTCGCGCGGACGAATTCGATGCAGGCCGCCAGTTCGCTCCCCTCGGGGATGCGAGTCAGACCGAAGTCTAACAGCTTCTCGAGATCGGACTCGAAGAACGCTTCCGCTTCCATCGCCGCCAGCAGCTGTTCCGCCCACACCGATTCCGTGTCGTGATCGAGCGTACCGTCTTTATAGGCGTATTCCATAGCGAGCTCGGGATTCCCGATAGCCGTCATGCCCCAGATTTCCGACCGAATCGGGCAACCCATCGAACGGCGAAAGAACTGGTTGTTATACCACCCCGACGTCGGCGGTGCGATGCCTCGCTCGAAATTGTGAAGAAAATAGCCGTATTCGTTAAAGGGGTACCAACAATGCTTCTCCCATGCTTCGGCCAAATCGCCGCTCGTCAGATGCACGCCCTTCGTCTCCAGCACCTGAAGCCATAAGAGCTGCAAATCCAAATCGTCGTTCGGCGGGATGTCGTCGGGAAACACCTCGGACTCCTTCAAATCCATTAGATATTTGTTGTTTTCTACAGCCGCGCCGATGTTTCCGCCGATGCATTTCCCGATCCAGCCTGCATACACCTTGTCGTAATACTCCGAATACGAAATCGTCCTCACATTGAACCTTCTCCCTTATGCCCCGTGATGTAGCGATTATAAACCAGCCTTGCGAAGAAACAGGGGGTGAATCCGTCATCCGTTCGGGTAAATCCGGTACAACTTTGGCTTGCAGGGCTCCTCGTCGCACTGTACATTGAAGGAGAAGCCGCAGCCTGCGGAGAGAGGAGTTTTGGCATGAAACCGACCTTCCAGTACATGCGGAATCGATTCATCGACGAATCCGAACGCATTTTCCTGATCGAAAGCGCTATGAACGACGGCGCCGTGCCTCATAACCATCAATTTTTCGAGATTGTTTATATCCGCTGCGGCAAGGGGCTCCACCTCCTCAACGACGCGACGTTCCAAGTGTCTTCAGGCGACTTGTTCGTCATCAAGCCGGAAGATACGCACGCCATTCTCCCGTTGACGGACAGTCGGCAACCGTTCGAATGGGTGAATGTCCTCTTTCTGCCGGAATTTATCGATTTCGATATCGCTCCGCTGGCTTCCAAACAGAAATACTTGGGAACGGACGGCTTCGAAGTCGACTTTATCCTTCGAACGATGTATAGAGAGTTTAAAGAAAAGCAATACGGTTATTTAGAGAAGCTGAGGGGCTATCTTTCCGTTCTTCTGACGGAGATGGTGAGGCTGACCGGACAAGGAATGGAGAAGACGGACTACGGAGATATTCGCAAACGCGAACTCGTCAAGCAAGCGGCGGCTTGGGTCAAGGAGGAGTTTCAGCAACCGATCCGACTCGAAGAGGCCGCTTCCCGGCTCGGCATCAGCGCGAGTTACCTTAGCAAATTGTTCCGGCAGCGGTTCGGCATCAGCTTCGTACAATTCTTAAACCGATACCGACTTGAGGTGAGTTGCGGCCTGCTGCAGACGACTCGCACTCCGATTCGACATATCGCGCTGGATTGCGGCTTTAGCGACGAAAAGTACTATCGACTTTATTTTCAACGTTTGATGGGAATGTCGCCGGGGGCATACCGGAGGAAATATTCGACGAAAGCATTAGAGACTTAAAGCAGTCCGCCCGAGACGATCCCCTTAAAGATGGCCCTTCCTGGGCGTACAAAACAAAAAAAGCCCCTTACATGTGAAGTGCACCCCTTATAGTGGACATTGGATAAACACCCTGTGTTTAAAACCGATGAATACTATAGGGGGTGCTTCTCGTTATGGCAAAAAAGGGACAGAAGTTTGAATCGTATAGCTTTGAGTTGAAGAAGCAAGCCAT
>NZ_DASQMZ010000038.1:0-4521 GCF_035645235.1 Paenibacillus sp. | reverse complement strand
TACGTCGCCCGCACGGCCGCATGTTCCGCGCGGCGCAGCGCGGTCGAACGCGGCGCGTCCGCGTCGCCCGCGCGGGCCGCCGTCAGCCGGCGGTCCGCGGCGGACGCGGCGAGCGGTCCGCCGGGGCCGCCCGCGACGAAGGCGCCGAGCGACTCGAGCCCGAAGACGGGCACGACGAACGTGCGAAGCAGCGTTCCCCGCGGCGCCGATCCGACGAGCAGCCCGTGGCGGCGCAAATCCGCCGCCCGCAGCCGCGCGTCGGACGCGCGCCGAACCGCCGCCGCCGGCTGGAGCCGCGCGCCTTCCGACGCGGGGCCCGCCTCGCCGCCGCGAAGCGACAATACGGCCCAGGGCTCGCCGCCGCGAGCGGAACGCGGCGCCGCGGTGCCCGACGGCACCCGGAGCAAGCTCAGAAAGCGAGCGAGCTCCGGCTGCCCCTCATGGAGCACGAACACGCCCATGCCACTCGCCTCCCGCGATAGAAAAGAAAATTTACCTTTGGAAAAACAAAGAGGGCAACCGCCCTCTCCCCATTCACCCGGCTGTCATACCAATAGAATAAGTACGGGAAGATACCCCCAAGGAACACGGTCGGCCTTCGAAGCGCGCGACCCGTGAGCCGAGACGATTCAGGAGCGTTCGTTCGGGATCAGCCTCGCTGAATCGTCAAGGATACGGGCGGCGACGCCAAGGTCAGGTTAGGTCGTCGTCTTCGTCGTCTTCCAGCAAATCCGCGTCGAGATCGTCGAGATCGTCGTCCGAACCCGCGTAGTCGGACGTCTTCTCGCCCCAGTCTTCGCAGCCGTTCTGGCACACGACCACGCAGACCTTCGTCTCCGCGATCATCTCCACCTCGAACTCCCGCTCGACGCGGATGACGACGCCCGTGCCCTTCGACGATACGCTCGCTTCGACGCAGTTCGGCTCTTGCGTCGCCTCGGCGTACACCTCTTCCGTCGACGCGCGGTGCTTCGGATCCACGTTGGACAGCGGCACGAGCTCTACGTACGAGACCGTCTCTTTCGCTACGTCGGTTTTCGAGTTGCGGTCGTACGAATACCAAATGTTGATATCATAAGTTCCCACAACCTCAATGCCGTCGCCGGATCGAACCGCTTCGTACTGGTGGTTGATGATCCATGCCCCCAAAATGCTCGTGGGAAGGTTTGGCGGAGTCACGGTATGAGTCACTTGAGAGAACTTACGACCTTTGCCGCAAACTGCCTTCGTGATAATCTCGCGGCACTGCAAATCGTTATCTGCAACCATCTTACAACCTCCTCCATACAATCATTCAATTTCAATTGTATGCAGGACATTCGTCTATTGTGATAACTTCTTTTATTTTGTTTTTCCAAGCCCTCGAAGCCGCGGCGCAAATCGCCGCGGACGTTATGTAAGCCGGAGGCGACGCCCCCGGCCGTCAGCTATTTATTAGTAGAGCAACGTCTTGGAGATGATTACGAGCAGGATGAAGAGCACGAGGATCGCACCCGTCGTCGTGCATGCGCCGCCAGCGACTGCCGTCATGCGACGTCCCCCTTTCGTCTGGTTTGTTACAATATACGGGGGAGCCGGCCGGTTCGGCTGTGCGGAAGCCCGGAAGCGCCGACAATGTGCAGGAGCCCAGACGGCGTTTACGCGCCGTGCTCCAAGTACGATAATTCTGCTTCGGAAAAGGCGACCCCGTCCGCCGCCGCGCAGGCGTACAGCTGCTCCGGCGTCCGGCAGCCGACGATCGGAATCGTCGGGAACGGCTGCGACAGCAAGTACCCGAGCGCGACTTGGGTCGGCGCGAGCGAACGCTCCGCCGCGAGCCGACGTACGCGGGCGAGCCGTTCGCGGTTCGTCTCGGACCGATAGAGCGGCTTCACGCCGTCGCCGTCCAGCGACAGCGCGCCGGAGGCGAGCTTCTCGAAGAGCCCCTGCGCCTGCGAGGAGTACGGGATCGCGGCCAGTCCGGCGGTTCGATGATAAGCCCGCGTCGCCTCGTCCATGACGACGAGCGTCGGGTCTTCGAGTTTCGAAGGATCGGCCGCAGCGAGGCTCCACATCGGCTGATTGGCGCAGAAGCCAGGAAGTCCCCGCACCGCCGCGTACGCTTGCGCGGCCTGCAGCCGCTCGAGCGTCCAGTTCGAGCAACCGTAATAACGGATGTTGCCCTTCCGCGCCTGCTCCGCCAGCGCCTCCACAATGTCCGCGACGCTGCGCGACGCGTCGTCGCGATGCAGCCAATACAAATCGATCGTATCCACCTGCAGCCGACGCAGGCTGTCCTCCACGTCGCCGGCGATGTCCGCGGGCGACAGTCGGCCGGCCTGCATCGCCGAAAGCCGCGGGTGGGCGCCCTTCGTCGTGACGATCATGCGGCTGCGGCAGCCCCGGGACTTCATCCACTTGCCGATCGTCCGCTCGCTCGCGCTCGGCTCGCCCGGCAGCCAATTCGCGTATACCTCCGCCGTATCGATCAGGTTGCCGCCGAGCTCCGCGTACGCATCCATCAGCCGGAACGACGCCGCTTCGTCCAACATGCTGCCGAAGGGAACGCCGCCGAGCGAGATCGACGAAGCCTCCAGTTCCGTTCCGGGAATCGTGATGTTCCTTAGCGCCATAGCCGCTCATCCTTTCGCGTGGGAAACGTTTTCCATCCATTATACAAGAAGAAAGGCGCCCGCAGGGCGCCTCGCGTTTCAAACCGCTTATAAAGCGTAGATTTCCTTATATTTCGCTTCCAGATACGTCGTAAGGTACGTCGGATCGAGCTCCGCGCCGGCGACGTTCCGAATGACCTCGGACGGCGTGAGCAGCTTACCGTGCGTGTAAATCTTCTCCGTCAGCCACGCCTTGATCGGGTCGAATCGTCCGGCCGCCACGTCCGCGTCGAAGGTCGGCAGCGCCGCGCGCATCGCGTCCATCATCTGCGCCGCGTACATATTGCCGAGCGAATACGACGGGAAGTAACCGAAGCCGCCTCCCGACCAATGAACGTCTTGGAGCACGCCGAGCTCGTCGTTCGGCGGCTCGATGCCGAGATACTCCTTATACATCGCGTTCCAGGCCTCGGGCAGATCCGCGACCTGCAGCTCGTCGTTCATCAGCCGCTTCTCGAGCTCGTAGCGGATCATAATATGGAGGTTATACGTAAGCTCGTCAGCCTCGGTGCGGATGAGCGACGGCTTCACTTCGTTCACCGCGCGGTAGAAGTCCTCCATCGGCACGTCCGCGAAGGCGGGTACGATCCGCTGGAAATCGCCGTAATACCGTTCCCAGAACGGCCGGCTGCGGCCGATCATGTTTTCCCAAAGCCGGGATTGGGACTCGTGAATGCCCATCGACGTGCCCGTGCACAAATTCGTCCCGATCAGCGCCGGCGATACGTTTTGCTCATAGAGCGCATGCCCGCCTTCGTGGATCGTCGAGAAGAGCGAGTTTTTCACGTCGTCCTCGATATATCGCGTCGTCACGCGCACGTCGCCCGGATTGAGCCCGGTCGCGAACGGATGCGTCGTCGGGTCGAGCCGGCCGGCCGCGAAGTCGTAGCCGATCTCCTTCAAGATAAATTCGCTGAACGCCCGCTGCTGCTCCGTCGGTACCTTGCGGTTCATGAAGGCGGTATCGAGCGCCGGCTTCGCCGCGATCGCGGCGACGAGCGGCACCAACGTTTCTCGCAGCGCGCCGAAGACGGCGTCGAGCTTCGTCACCGTCATGCCCGGCTCGTAAGCGTCAAGCAGCGTGTCGTATTTATTTTCGCCGTAGCCCCATAATTCGATAAATTGCTTCTGGTAATCGACGACTTGCTCCAGGTACGGTCGGAACGTCGCGAAGTCGTTGTTCGGCTTCGCTTCTTCCCAGACGGACTCGGCCTGCGACGCGAGAACGACGTATTTCTGGTACATCTCCGGCGGAATTTTCTTCGAACGGTCGTAGTCCTTCTTGCTTTCCGTCACGCTCCGTCGGTGAAGCCGGGAGAGCGATTCGAAGGCCGCCGGCTCGGTCAACGCCGCTAACAGCTCGCCCATCCGGTCGGACGTGCTCAGTTTGAACAGCTCGGTCGACAAGACGCCGATCACCTCCGCGCGGGTCTCTAGCCCCTTGCGAGGGGCGCCCGTGCGCATATCCCAATACAGGACGCCGAGCGCTTCTTCGTAGCTCTTCATCTTCTTGGTCAATTCCAAATATTCGGCAAGCCGTTGCTCGATCGTCGCCATGCGCATCCGCTCCTTCATTAACCTTCGTTCAAATGATACAATAAGGAAAATGCGTAACGCAACGGAAAGGAAGTTCCCCATGCATATTACAATTACGGACGCGGCCGCCGCCCGGCTGTCCGGCTACTCGCTCGCTCCCGGCGACCGCTTCCGGCTCGTTTACGACGCGGAAGGCTGCGGCTGCGCCGTCAGCGGCGTCGCGAGCCTCTGGCTGACGAACGCGCCGGACCCCGACGAGCGGCAGGCGGAGACGAACGATCCGGCGGTATCGATCTTTTACTTGCAGCGTCAAGTCGTTTTTTTCGAGGAGCGG
>NZ_DASQMZ010000037.1:0-4237 GCF_035645235.1 Paenibacillus sp. | reverse complement strand
GGCTCGAGCGCCACATAGACGGCGTCGCCCTCCTCGGGCAGCTTCCCGCCCTGCCATAACGCAGGCGACAGGCGGGACATCTCGTACGACAACGTGACGTAGTCGCCATAGAGGAAATCCCGGGGATCGACGGGCGCGGTGCGTACGCGGATGTCTTCCCCGAACCATACCGCGGCGTACGCCGCGCCGGCGAGGCCGAGCAGCGCCAGCGCTTGCAGCGCGACGAGCAGGGCGAACGTCTTCTTCCAAGCTGCGGTCATCGATTACTCCTCCTTCGCTTCGTGCAGGGCGACGCGCTTGCGGCGGTTCAGCAGCCAACCGAGGCCGAGCAGCAGGACGCCCCCGAGCAGGAAAAACGCCGACTTGTCCAGGAAGCCCCACGTCAGCTTGAAATACGCGGCCATCGTCGCGAGCAGGAAGGCGACCGTACCGGCGTTGATGCGCAGCCGCGACTCTTCGCGGTAGCCGAGCAGCAGCGTCGCGAGCGCGAACAGGAACAGCGCCGCGAGATAGAGCGGGCCGATCGCGGCCGGCGGGGCGTACAGCAGCGGCAGGAACAGCAAGCCGTCGACGAGCGAGGGCAGATCGCCGCGCCGCCGCTTGAGGTAGACGGAGGCGGCGAGCAGCGCGGCGTAAGCCGGCAAGTACGCCGCGCCGTGCGGATGGAGCAGCGCGGTCCAGTACGCGTCGCCGGCGAGCGCGAGGACGAGCGCGAAGACGAACGCGCCCGCGACCGGCGGCAGCTGCAGGGCGAGACGGAGCCCGTCGCGCGGGACCGCGTCCGCGGCCGCGTATAGCAGGAGGAGCGGCAGAAACCACCAGCCGAACGCCCATTCCATCGACAGGACGAGCAAGAGGGCATGAAGGACGGCGCCGAGCGACCAGACCGCGGCCGCGAACGCGTCGCGGCGGACGGCGAGGAACGGGGCGAGCCCGAGCAGCAAGACGGCGAAGGCGGCGAAGCTGAACCGGCCGCCGAACGCGCCGAGGCTGTAGCCTTGGGCGACGAACGTCAGCACGACCGCGACGAGGTACAGATAGCGGCTGCGGAAGACGTACGCGAGCGCCGCCCCGGCCGCCGCCCAGACGACGAGCGTCGCGGCGCTGTACATGATCAGATGGAACATCTGATTGACGAGGACGAGGCCGCCGCCGAACGCGAACAGGCCGACGGAGACGAGCGCGACGCCGGCGCTCTCGCGCCCGCGGGCGAAGAGCCGCCCGCCCGCGGCGTAAAAGCCGAGCATCGCGGAGAGCAGCAGCGCGATGCGGATCGGGTTCCCGATCTCTTGCCAGTTCGCCGCGACGAAGCTGAGCACGCCGAGGCCGAGCAGGAGGCCGCCGAGCAGCGGCAGCGCGCCGGCGTCGCGTTCCTTGGTTTCATATAAGGCGGCGATGCGGGCGAGCTGCTCCGGGGTGACGATGCCTTCGCGCACCCAGCGGTTGCCTTCGCGGCGGAGCCATTTTCCGGACATGCGTTTTTCCCTCCTCGATGAGCTTCCGGCGAATTATTCCCCGGACGGGTTTTTCTTTCGAAGCAGCTTCGATTCCCACGATTCCAAGAACACTCGGGTCCCTTCGCGGAACAGCAGCCTAAGCGTCTTCGTGAGCACCTCTTTATTTTCCGGCGATTGGTTCAGCGCCTTGATGATTTCGCTGACCTTCCTCCACTTCGCTTGGGACAAGTCCCGGAAGTGCTTGACGTTCGTCGCTTCGAAAATGTAAAACATAGCGTCCACGAATTGCTCCCGCTGCGTCCGGTCCATGCCGTCGAGCCACGACTTCAGCGCGACGTTCAGCAGTCGGCTTTCCTTCGTCACGTTGTCGACGTGAATGAAACGAGGCCCCAGCACTTCCCACGACATCGCGTCGTGCTGCATGAACCTTTTCTGATTGCTTTGGACGACCGTATATTCTTCCTCATGCTCCAGGAGCATGCCGACGATGGACGACTGCGGCACGATCGTTCGAACGCGGGGCAGCATCGCGCGGTATTCCGGGCTGTCCGTCATGCTTGCGTCGAAGCCGGGACCGTCGTTGTTGTATACCTCAAGGATTCTGGACTGGATGCCGGGGCTGCATTTGACGGCGGCGTATACGGCTAGGTTGCCGCCCTTGGAATGCCCTCCGATTCGCAGCGGCGCCCCGGTTTCCCCCGCGGTGTCCTCCAAGTACCGAACCGCTTCGTACTGGGCGGGCACGGGCGTCGTAAAGCTCATATTGAAGTTTTCCTTCCAGCCGACGATCGTATTGTCCGTGCCCCGGTAAGCGATGTATACCGTTCCGTCTTCCAGCAGGACATGCATCGCCGCGAATTGCTTCGTCTGATCGAGGTCGATCACGTTCGCGAACCTCGACAGCTTGGCGTCGGCGAACCGGCGGCAGGACGCCATCTTCTTCAAAAGCATGGCCGACACGCGGATCAAATATCCCGCCATCGACAGGTCCTCTTCCCGGTACTTCGAAAAATACGATTCGGACGCTTCCCGGAGGGGGAGGCTCTCGGCGCTCGTCGCCGGCGGGACGATATAATCGAAATTTACGTACGCCAGCTGCGACAGCACCAGATTGTCCACTTCGTTAAACGGGGATTGCGCGAGCGTTAAGTCCCCGCGCCAATCCAAGTAATCCATCATATTGGCCATCTCGGCACCCTCTATCCTCGGTCCGGCTTCTCCTCCATCTTAGCAAAGATGGGCATGGCCTTGGAACAGCGGGGCGCGCCGGTCGCGTTGTTCATCGGCGATTGCGGCTCACCTTCCGCGATCGAATTTCGGCTTCAAGACGAAGAGCGAGCAGCACTCGACATGCGCGGTGTGCGGAAACATGTCCACGGGCTCGACCGACGCCAACGCGTAGGCTCCGTCCGCAAGCAGCGCGGCGGCGTCCTTGGCGAGCGTCGACGGGTTGCACGAGACGTAGACGATGCGCTTCGGCTTCACGCGGAGCAGCGCGTCGAGCAGCCGGCGGTCGCAGCCGGAGCGGGGCGGATCGACGACGACGACGTCGGGCCGCAGGCCCGCCTCGGCCCATTGCGGCAGCAGCTCCTCGGCGCGGGCGGCATAGAACGAGGCGTTGCCGATGCCGTTCGCGCGGGCGTTGCGGCGCGCATCCTCGATCGCTTCGGGCACCGCCTCGATGCCGCGCACCTCCTTCGCGCCGCGGGCGAGCCAGAGCGAGATCGTGCCGACGCCGCAGTAGGCGTCGACGACCGTCTCGGCGCCGGCGAGCGCCGCGGCTTTGCGCGCGAGGTCGTACAGTTTGATCGTCTGCGCGGGGTTGAGCTGGAAGAACGCGCGCGGCGACAGCTCGAACGTCAATTCGCCGAGCCGTTCGGCCATCCGTTCCGCGCCCCAGACGATGCGGGTTTTGTCGCCGAAGACGAGCGGCGTGTCCTCCGCATTGACGTTATGCGCGATGGAGACGACGTTCGGCAGGGCGCGCCGGACGTCGGCGACGAGCGCGCGCTCGCTCGGCAGCTCGGCGCCGGTCGTGACGAATGTGAGCTGCACGTCGCCAGAAGCGTGAGCCGCCCGGGCGACGACGGTGCGCAGCGCGGAAGGGCCGCGGCGGTCGCCGCGCGCCCTTGCGCGAGGCGGCGCCGAAGGCCTGCCGCCCGAGCGGACGGCGTATTCGCCGTCCTCCGGCGCGGCGTCGAGGCCGCGCGCGAACGCGCGCGCGTCGGCGATCGGCAGCCGCAGCTGCTGCACGATGCGCTTCACCGCCTGCATCGCGTCGTTGACGGCGCCGCGCTGCACCGGACAGCCGGCGATATCGACAAGCCGCCGGCTGCCCGGCGCATACAAGCCGGCGAGCACCTCGCGGCGATCGTCGCCGAGGCCGAGCTGCAGCTGCGCCTTGTTCCGGTAGGCGCGGGGCTCGTCCATGCCGAGGATCGGCGCGAGCGGCAGCTTGTCCGCGTCGATCCCCGCGTAGCGGGCGAACGCTTCGCGCACGAGCGCCTCCTTCTCGCGCAGCTGCGCCGCGTACTCAAGGTGTTGAAGGGAGCAGCCGCCGCACGCGTCGTACCAGGCGCAGAACGGCTCCGCGCGGTCGGGCGAACGCTTCTCCGTCTTCAGGGCGGCGCCGTACAGCAGCTTCGGCTCGATTTTCGTCACGCGCGCGCGCACGACCTCGCCCGGCAAGGCGCCGTCGACGAAGATCGCCTTCTTCTTGTAATAGCCGACGCCCTCGCCGTTAATGCCGAGCCGCTTGATCGTCACGACGACGGTGTCGC
>NZ_DASQMZ010000036.1:0-4307 GCF_035645235.1 Paenibacillus sp. | reverse complement strand
ACCTTCGCGAGCTCCCCGCTCGCCGCGTCGTCCACCCGCCCGTACCGGATGCAGCGGTCGATCTCGCGCCGAACGTCCGCGAGGTCGTACAGCGAATGCGCGTACGACGTCACTCGCGGCGCCTGCTCCCGTTTGCCTTCCATATACCGCCGCAGCTGTCCGCAGCCCGTCAAGAACGTGAGGATCGCCCCGAAATCCGCCTCCGTAAACACATACCCCGTCCCCACAAGCTGGAAAACGGTCTCCATCCCCTCGAGCGACGGCAGCGGCACGCTGGCGCCGTGCCGCAGCAACGCCGCCGCCTCGGCGGTTTCCTCGAGCAGCGAACGCGCCGCCGACGCTTCCGTCACCGGCCGCAGCGAGCGCGCGAGCGTCTTGCCGACGTAGGTATTCGCGTAGCCCGTCACTTGCTCCACCACTTGCATATATTCCAATCGGTGCAATGTTTGTTCGTTCATTTTTCTTTTCGCTCCCATAGTCAAGAATAATTTTGATGTCTCCAAGCCGCCTCCGCGGCGCAAAAAAAAGACAAAGCCGACGCCGAAAACGCACGACGCAGCTTTGCCGGGACAGGCCTACTCCCCCAATCCGGACCGACAAAAAAACCGCGCTGCAAGAAACACAGCGCGGCGATGGGCCGAAGGAGTACGCCGATGGCGCAAGATGTTCGTTCCGCGTGTTCTTAACTGATCGAGATTCCGACGCGAAGCGCGCAAGCAAACAAGCCCCTGCCGGATCGACAAGGTCTCCTGCGAACAATCCTCGGTCTAGCCTCGTATGAAGTTGCTCAGTTAAGAACCCCTGCAGACATCAAAATCTCTCCCTATGTAGAGTTATGGTATATTTTAGGCCGAAGACGACGGATTGTCAAGGGAAACAATGCCTCCCGCCGAACGGAGCCGCAGCGTGAACGTCGTCCGTCCGGGGATGGACGACGCCGTAATGTCTCCTTCGTTCTTCTCCATGATTTGCTTGCAGATCGCGAGCCCCAAGCCGGTGCCGTGGGCTTTCCCGCTGACGAACGGCGTAAACAGCGCATCCAGCATCGCCGGGGAAATGCCGGCGCCGTTGTCGATGACGTCGATGCGCACCTCGGAGGCGTCGCCGCGCGCTTCGATCCGAATGCGCTTCTCCTCTTCCGCTCCCGTGAGCGCGTCGATGCTGTTGTTCAGCAGGTTGATGAGCACCTGCTGCATCGAGGCTGGCTGTACGAACGCCCGCAGCCCTTCCTCGACCGACGTCTCGAGCTCGATCCCTTCGCTCGACAGCCGAGGCGCGATGAATTCCGCGGCGGCCGCGACCATCTCCCGCACCTCGAGCTCCGCGAACGGCTCGGCGACGCCGCTGTTCTTCGAGAAGCTGAGGAACTGCGTGATTTGCGCGTACAACCCGTCGAACTCCTTGCGGATGACGTCCAAATATCGCAGCAGCTTCGGGGATTCGAGGGGACCGCCGCGAATTTCCCGGTCGATCAGCTTCAGAAAGCCCTCGATCGCGAACAGCGGGTTTCGCAGCTCGTGCGCGAGGCTCGCCGCCATCTTGCCGAGCAGCTGCAGACGGTCGTGGTGAAGCTGATGAATGACCTCCTCCTTCTGGGAGACGATCGCCTTCGTGTAGGTCCAGTAATGGTCGGCGATCATGCGCTGGATCGTATCGAGACGATCGTTCAGCACGGAGCAGCCGGCGTCGCGCTCTTCCGGCGACGGCGTATCGACCGCATGGTAAGCCGTAAGGAGCCGCATCGAGGCCTTCCGCCACAGGTGCGTGCTGTGCAGCAGTCGAGACGCGGGCGTCCCGCGCCGCGCATGGTAATCGCACATCGCGGGAATGATGCCGATCGCGGGATGCGTCTCGACGGGGATCCAAGCTTCCACGAGCAAGCGGAAGTAAATGCTCGCGTTCATCTTCAGCTCGTCCCGCGGATAGACGCCCGGGAACTCTTCCTCGACGAGGTCGAGCCACTCGTCGATGACTTCGTTTTCGCAGTGCTGTTGGAAGCGCTTTAACCAATGGTAGGATGCCATCCGCTACACCCCCAGTCCCTCATTTCGTGTCTACGTCCTCATCCTCGGACGAACCAAATGAGCGCGCCGATCGCGAGCGCGGTCGTCAGCGCATAAATGACGGAAAGCCGAATCCAATTCGGCACGGAGTTTCGGTCGTACGCCGGATTGCCCTCATTGTTTTCGCGGGACGCGCCGATCCAAAGGGTGGCCAAGAAGCCGATCAGCGTCACCCCCACGACCGCAATGGAGCCGTATAAGAAGAAGGTATTTCCCATGTTGCGATGTTCGCCTGCCTTTGCGCATAGTAGTTCCTACTGGCCTTCTAGCCCCTTATTATAGCGCAACTTATCCCCCGCCGCTCAAACATGTTACAATGAGAGGCGATACGAACGAGAGGACGACTTCACTCATGAATGTTGCATTTTTTCTTTTACCGAAGACCGACGTCATTACGCTGACGCCGAACCATACGATGCGCCAGGCGCTCGAGCGCATGGACCGCCACGGTTACACCGCCGTGCCGCTCGTCGAGGAGAACGGCAAATACGTCGGCACGATTACGGAGGGCGACCTGCTGTTCAAGCTGAAGAACGAGCCGGAGCTCAAGTTTTCCGACACGCATCGCGTCCCGCTCCGCGACGTCAAGCAGCGCCGCACCGTCGAGCCCGTCCGCATCAACGCCGTCATGGAGGACCTGATCAAGCTGGCCGTCTCGCAAAATTTCGTCCCCGTCGTCGACGATATGGACGTCTTCATCGGCATCATTCGCCGAAGCGATATCATCGAGTACTGTTATGGGAAAATGGCGCGCTAATTCCGCATCATCCCCGAACATAGGACGACATTCGTCGGAATAGGCTGATAATAACTATCTTAGAGGAGGTGGATCCGTCCGCGCGAGGCCGAAATCGGACCGCGCGGGCGGAGACGCGAGTGGACCCCTTGCCCTTATGGCTCGGACTGACGTCGATCGTCGTGTTGGTGTTTCTGAACGGCTTCTTTGTGGCTGCGGAATTCGCGATGGTCAAGGTGCGGGGCACCCGCATCGATGCGCTCGTGCAGCAAGGCCATCGGCGCGCCGCCTTCGCGAGGCGTCTGACGACGAACTTGGACGCCTATCTTTCGGCATGTCAACTGGGCATTACCTTGGCCTCCCTCGGGCTCGGCTGGATCGGCGAGCCGACGATCGCGAAATGGCTCGAGACGACGTTCGCCGGCCGCATCCCCGATCCGCTGCTCCATCCGCTCGCGTTCGCCATCGCGTTTTCCCTCATTACGATCCTCCATATCGTCCTCGGCGAGCTGATGCCCAAGACGCTCGCGATCCGCAAATCCGAAGGCGTGACGCTCATGACGGCGTTGCCGCTCGACCTTTTCTATCGAATCATGTATCCCTTCATCTGGCTGCTCAACGGTCTCGCGGGGCGGCTGCTGCGGCTGCTCGGCATCGAGCCGGCGAGCGAGAGCGAGTCGGCGCATACGGAAGACGAAATCCGCATTCTCGTGAAAGAGAGCAATAAGAGCGGGCACATCGACAATACGGAGCTGGCGCTCGTCCATAACGTGTTCGACTTCGCCGATACGACCGCGCGCGAAATAATGATTCCGCGGACGGAGATGGTATGCTTGTACGCCGACCGGCCGTTCGCCGACAATATGCGCATCGTGATCGAGGAGAAGCATACGCGGTACCCGGTGTGCGTCGAGGACAAGGACAACGTCGTCGGCATGGTTCACATTAAGGACCTGCTCGAGCCGAACGGCGCGACCGACCTGCGGCCGTTCGTTCGGCCGATCATGAAGGTGCCGGAATCGATGCCGATTCCGCAGCTGATGAAGGTGCTGCAGCGCAAGCGGTCGTACATGGCGCTGCTCATCGACGAATACGGCGGCACGGCGGGGCTCGTGACGTTCGAGGACATTATCGAGGAGCTGGTCGGCGAGGTGCACGACGAATTCGACGAGGAGCGGCCGGCGATCGAGAAGCGGGATGCGGAGACGTTTTCGATCGACGGGTTGCTGCTCATCGAGGACGTGAACGAGCATTTCGGGGTTGCGATCGACAACGACGTGTACGATACGATCGGCGGCTGGATGTACGCCCACGTCGAGAGCCCTCCGCGCGTCCATCAGAAGGTCATCGTGGGCGAGTTCGAATTTTCCGTCGAGGAGACGGAAAATCTGCGCGTCTCGCGCATCCTCGTGCGGCGACGGCGCCATGAGCCGGTGCGCGCGTTCGGCGTAGGGTAAGCCCGCGCGTGCCCGGTTACCGGAGTTCTCCGGTAACTTCGCCGATTTCGG
>NZ_DASQMZ010000035.1:0-8483 GCF_035645235.1 Paenibacillus sp. | reverse complement strand
CCCTACGCTCGCGACGTTGGTGCGCCAGATCGAGCGCGAGCTTTACGCTTAACCCGTTAATTATTTAACATATAAGTTGATTAAGTTATGAAACTTCTGCATAATGGAAACTAGTTATCTATCAAACTTCATGCGGGAGGGGCAACACTCATGTACGATATCGCCATCATCGGCGCCGGTCCGGCGGGCGCAAGCGCCGCGATCTTCACGGCGAAGGCAGGCAAGAGCACCGTCGTCATCGACAGCGACAAGGGCGTCACGCGACGGGCTTGGTTCGAGAACTTCTACGGCATTATGGAAATCGACGGCCCTACGCTCGTGGACATCGGCATCGCCCAGCTGAAGAAGCTCGGCGCGGAATACATCCTCGACGAAGCGACGGACATCGCCGCCGTCGAAGGCGGGTTCTCGATCGCGACGGCCGGCGGCGCGAGCTTCCAAGCGAAGCATGTCGTGCTCGCGACGGGCCTCTCGGTCGAGCTCGGGGAGAAGCTCGGGGCGAAGACGGCGCCGGGCACCGAGCCGCGGATCAAGAGCATCTTCGAGGTCGACGCCGCGGGCCGGACGAACGTTCCGGGCGTCTGGGCGGCAGGTACGGTCGCGGGCGTCAGCATGCACGGCGTCATCACCGCCGGCGACGGCGCGAAGGTCGCCATCAATCTGATCAGCGAGCTGAACGGCGAACGATACGTCGATCACGACGTCATCAAGCCGAAGGCATAAGCAACGACGAAAGATAGTAACATGGAAAAAGGAACCCCGCCGGGCGTAACGCTCGGCTGCGGGTTCCTTTTTTGCGCGGCTATGCGCGGATGAGCTCGCGGCGATTTTCCGCTTGGGGCGGTTCTTCCATCCATCCGTGGCGGATCATGAGCTTGCCGCCGGCTTGGGCGAAATGGTATACCTGCGTCATCAACCCGATCAGCTTCAGCGGCAGGTCGCTCCGAAGACTGAAGGTGGTCCCGAGCGCGTTGCCGCCGAGGCCGAAGCTCGTCAGAATGTTCGTGCAATACATCATCAGCTTGTCGGAGAACGCCGGCGTCGTCGATTCCGTGGCGCGAGCGGACGGCGCAGGCGATGGATTCATGTCGCTCTCCATGAAGATCGACTGGATCATGTCGACCGTCTCTCTCGCCAGCTCGCGGCCGGATTCGAAATACCGCCTCGCGTCGGGCTCCGCGGCCGTTTGCGCGAAGCCCGTCATCAGCTCGAAGCCGAAGGCGTTCGTCTCCATTTGCTGGTACAGATGCGCCGTCTCGACGAGGTTGAGCGGACGCGCCTTCCGCCAGATGCTCTTCCCATTCATATACTCGAGATCCTTCACGAAATCCGGCTCGTCCGGCGATGTCACGATCGGGGGACGGGAGATGAGTCCTTTCGCGAGCAGCAGCCCCGTTGCGTCGCCGTATGCGCGTTGAGAGAGCGCCGATATCTCCTGAATCATGGACCGTATATCCTCGCGGTACGCCATGGTCAGATGCAGCGCGCTAAGGCCGCTCGTAATTTTCGCCAAGAGCCGGACGAAGGAGACGCCGAACAACCCGGTATACAGGGCGGGCGCTTCGACGTTTACGTCCCCGTCCCCGAAGCCGACCGGGACGGCGACTCCTTCGTCCACGAATCGACTGCGGATGCGGTCGACGAAGCCGCTTACTTCGCCGAGAACGCGGGACAGAAGCGCCTTCTCGTCCGCGCTCGTCGCATGGTGCGCGAAGTAGCGCAGCATTTGCCGCGACATCGTTTTCTCTTGGTACGTCATCCACAACAATCCGATTTCCGAGGACGCCAAAGGGGTGTAGGACGCATCCTTCATCGCTGTTCACTCCACTCCTGAGAGGTTTCACGGCTATGGTGTCCCCGGGACGGCGAACTTATGTGGCGGACACGCCGCGGAATCGGAATTCATGCGTATACGTCCGGTCCGACGGCAGCGTGTATTCCGGATGCGCCTTCGCTCCCCAGCTGTCGTCGCCGCCGATGCCCATCTGCCGGTAGTTCGCCCGCACGACCGTCTTGCCGCCGAACGCAGGCAGCTGGTACGGGTGGCTGCAGCTCTCGAGCTCAATGGGCGTGTAAGGCAACGCGCTCCACTCCATCGTCGGCGCGCCCGCGAAGCGCAAGCCGAAACCGGCGTCGTCCGTCACGGTCGCCCAGCGCACCTCCGTCTTGTTCCCGCTCTCCTGCGGCCGCAAATACGGCTGAAGCTGATCGGCGACGGCGCCTTCGTAGACGCCGAGCTTCGCGCCGTTCATCCGATCCCAATACGTCTCCTGCGGCCCGTTGCCGTACCACCGGATCCGGTCCAAGCTGCCGTCGAGCACGAACAGCATGCCGATCTCGGGAATTTCCGAGAGCCCTTCGCCGGGCGACAGCGTCTGCCTCACCGTCACTTCGCCGTCTGGACGCACCGTATACCGCAGCGCCACCGTCGGCTTCGAGGCGGCGGCGGACATGGTCGGCAGCGGAAGCTCGAAGACGGCCTCGACGACGACGGCTTCGGGGGACGACTCGCTGCGAAACGACTTCAGCCGCCGCGCGGCGCCGGCGAGACGCCAAGGCGCGCAGCGGACGTGATGGAGGCTGCCGCGGTCGTTGTCCGTGTACGCTCGCCAGAAATTCGGCGCCGGCGGAACGGTCACGAGATCCCGGCCTTCATAGCGGTAGCGCGACAGGTTGCCGCCGCGCTTCTCGAAGGAGACGGAGAAATTCGCGCCGGAAATTTGCAGCGTGACCGCGTTTTCCGCGACCGCGAGAGGAGCGCCGGCGGCTCGGTCGGCGGCCGCGGCGACCGCTTCGATCGAAGCTTCGACGATCGGCAGCGCGAGCGCGAGCTGTCCGAACGCGACCTCGTGGCCGGCGCTCGCCCATCGCTCGTCGTTTCGCAGAACGAAGCTCGCGGTCAAGACGTACTCTTCGCCGGCATCCGCGCGCTCCGGCAGCGAGAACGGCGGGCGCACGATTGCCTGCGCGTCCGGCGCCAGCGCGACGGACGACGTCTCGCGCGTCTGCGGTTCCCCGTTCCGCAGCAGCGTCCAGACGAGATCGTACGCTTCGAGATTCGTGAAGAGGAACCGGTTCGCGATGCGGAACGCGCCGCGCTGCGCGTCCTCGATCTCGAAGGCGACGTTCTGGTAGCATGCCTTCGCCTCGTGCAGCTTCGGCGAGACGGCGCGATCGCCGAAGACGAGGCCGTTGCCGCAGAAGTTGCCGTCGTTCGGGAAGTCGCCGAAGTCGCCGCCGTACGCGAGGTACGTCGAGCGGCCGTCCGGCGTCGCCTTGCGCAGCGCTTGGTCCATCCAATCCCAGATAAAGCCGCCTTGCAGGATCGGATATTCGTAGAACAGATCGACGTACTTATGCAGGTTGCCGAGCGAGTTGCCCATCGCGTGCGCGTATTCGCACAGGACGAACGGCTTCTTGTTCGGGAGGTCGTTTTCTACGTATTCGTACAGGTCCGGCATCTTCGAGTACATCCGGCTTTCGACGTCGGACGCCGCATCCGAGTCGCGGTACATCGTAACGCCCTCGTAGTGGACGAGGCGCGTCGGGTCCGCCGCCTTCAGCAAGTCCCGCATGGCGAGGAAGTTGTCGCCGCCGAACGATTCGTTGCCGAGCGACCACATGACGATGGACGGATGATTCTTGTCCCGCTGCAGCATCGAATTCGCGCGGTCGAGCACGGCGTCTCGCCATTCGGGCTTGCTGCCGGGCAGCGCGCCGCCCTCGTCTTGCTGGCCGTAAAACCAGGAGCCATGCGTCTCGAGATTCGTCTCGTCGATGACGTACAAGCCGTATTCGTCGCACAGGTCGTACCAGAGCGGGTGGTTCGGATAATGCGACGTGCGCACCGCGTTCATGTTGAACGCCTTCATCAGCTTCACGTCCGCGAGCATATCCTCGTACGTCACCGCGCGGCCCCGGTCGCAATGGAACTCGTGGCGGTTGACGCCTTTGAACACGATGCGGCGTCCGTTGATCTTGAGCAGCCCGCCCTCGATCTCGAACGTGCGGAAGCCGACGCGGCAGCTGACCGCCTCGATCAGCGCGCCGTCCTCGCCGCGAAGCGCGAGTACCAGCGTATACAAGTGCGGATGCTCCGCGCTCCACTGGCGCGGCCGCTCGATCGTCCGCGCATACGACAGCTCGCATTCCCCGTTGTCGCCCTCGAATGCGACGGCGAGCGACGCCTCCGACGCGGGCACGATGCGGCCGTCTTTATCGTACAACGCCGCCTCCAGCTTCGCCGCCGGGTTCGCGCCGCCGCCGAGCGCGCTAGCCGCGCGAACGACGGTCGCCTTCACGGCGAGGTTCCCGTCCTCGTACTTCCCGTCGAGCGTCGCCGCGGCGAAGAAGTCGTACACATGCAGCGCCGGCGTCGCGTAGAGATATACCTCGCGGAAGATGCCGGACAGCCGCCAGAAATCCTGATCCTCGAGCCAGCTCGCGTCGCACCAACGGTATACCTCGACCGCCAGCTTGTTCTCGCCTTCGACGAGATACGGCGTCAGCTCGAATTCCGACGGCGTGAACGTATCCTCGCTGTATCCGACGAAATGCCCGTTCAGCCATACATAGAATGCTGACTCCACGCCTTGGAAGCTAATATGCACCGGCTTGCCGGCCCAAGCGTCCGGCACCTCGAACGTGCGGACGTACGAGCCGACCGGATTGAATTCGGACGGGGCGAACGGCGGATCGAGCGTCTCCTTGCCTTCCCACGGGTATTTGATATTCGTGTATTGCGGGGCGTCGTAGCCCTGGAGCTGCCAATGCGACGGCACGGGAATGTCGTCCCAGGCCGCGGTATCGTAGTCCGCGCGGTAGAAGTCCTTCTCCCGCTCGTCCGGACGCGCCGCGTACCGGAACTTCCACGTTCCGTTGAGCGATCGATAATAAGGCGAAGCGTACCGATCGCCGGCGAGCGCCGCGTCGATCGAATCGTACGGCATCAGCGTCGCGTGCGCCTTCATGCGGTTCACTTCGTAAATCTCCGGGTTGTTGTTCCACTCCGGGTACCCGTTCGCGGGCGGCGTATATCGTTGCATCGGCATCAACACCTCACGGGTCAACGTATTAGGTTGCTAGAACTATTCATAAGCGAGATCGAACGGCTTGATTTCGTAAGGCTCTAGTCGGAAACGATTCGCCTCCCCCGGCGCGACCGCGCCGAGCGCCGTCAACCGCGCCTCGCGGGGCGCGGCGCTCAGGTTGGCGACGAGCACGCGCATGCGGTCGTCGCGGAGCAGCGCCAGCGCCGCCACGTCTGCGGCGTCGCCGGCGACTTTGCCGAGCGCGGCGCCGCGGAACGGCGCGAGCGCGGCGAACAGCTCGCGGTACGCGGCGCTCGGCAGCGCGGGGCCGCCGTCCGCGCCTTGCGCGACGAGCCCGCTCGGGCCGACGGCGTCGCCGTAGACGATCGACGCCGCCCCCGCCGCCGCGAGCCGCGCGATGCTCCCCAGCGTCCAAGCCGCCGCGAAGCGTCCCCGCTCCCGCGGGTCGTGCGCGCGCGCGCCGACGGCGCCGGTCGCCGCCGCGTTCACCCGCTGGGTGAACGTCACCGGCCCGGCGTGGATCGGCGCGCCGCCCGCGAGCTCGCGGGCGTTCGCCACGGCGAGCGCCTGCATCGGCAGCGTCTCCAGGATCGACGCCTCGTCGAACGCGTGCACCTGCGGATTCATCGCGAAGCACACCCCGTCGAGCCGCTCGAACGGCAGCGTCCCGGCATGCGCGGCGCGGCCGAGCTCCGCGTAGTTCGCGCGCGAGCCGCCGAGCAGCGGCACGGCCGCAAGCCCTGCGGCGGCCAGCGCCTCGCGGGCCGCCTGCGCGATCGCCGGCGTCGTGACGGCGCCGGGCCCGAATGCGGCGAACGCGCAGATCGCCGCGCCGGAGCCGGCGAGCCGCGCGCAGCACGCCGCGAGCCGCTCCGCCGCCGCGTCCGACGCGGCGGTCGTCGCGACCGCGAGCGGCAGCGCGAGCGTCGCCGCGGCAAGCGCGGCTCCGTCCGCCGCGGCCTCCCAACCGTCCGCGTCGTCCAGCGAGATCGACGTGTACAAGAAATCGATCGGGAGCGCTTTCAACAGTTGCGCCGCTTCCTCCCCGATCGGCCCGTCTTCGGCCGCGTCGTACAACGCACCGAGCGGCGGCAGCGCGCCGACGGCTTGGCGTTCCGCCCGCAGCAGCGCCGGCGCTTCGCGAGCGCCCCCGTCCGCTTGCGCAGCGCCCGTCCCGCCGACCGGCGTCGTCGCACCGATCGCGCGGATCGTCACCGACTGCTCCACGACGTCGCCGCGTCGCACTTGCGCCGGGAACGGCCGCGACAACGGCGTGCAATACGTCTTGAACGACGCATCGGTCCAGTTGCGTTGATCCTCCATCTCGAATAAGTCGCCTTCGAAGGCGATCTCGACGGCGGCGCCCGGTACGCCGGGCACGCCATGGCGCAGCGAGCGGATCGCGAAGAACGGCTGGTGCGGCGAGATGCGCGCCGGGAACGCCCCCTCGAGCGCGCCGTCCGGCGTCGTTACCGATACGGGTTCGCCGGCGAGCGTATCGGGATGCAGCACGCAGAAGCCGATCCGATTCCGAAGGAAGTCGGAACGCGCCTCCCCCCGCATCCGGAACGTCACGACGCCGTCCGCCGTTCCCGTCACGACGCCGTCCCAGGCATAGTCGATGTCGCCCCGGACCGTCTCGGCCGAAAGACGCGCCTCGAAGAACGCGTCCGCTTCTTGCCGCACGTCATAGACGGTGAACTTCGGGAGCACCGTGCCCCAATTCCGGTCCCGCACCGCGACGTACACCTGTCGGACGACCTCGACGCCCCCGACCTTCAGCCAGCGGAGCGTGCCGTCCTCGAGCACGGCCGTAATCGGCCCCGCGCGAAGCTCTTGCTTCAACATAACGCCCCGCCTCCGTTCATTCGAAAAAGATCGCCCGATGCGTCGCCGCGCTCTCGTACGTGCCGAACGTCATGCGCAGCGTGACGAGATTGTCTTCGCCGCTCGTCTGGAACGCCGCCCCAGTGTTCAAGCAGTCGATGAAATGCGACTGCAGCCGGACGTGGCTCTCCTCGTGATCGAGCGTCGTCGACTCCGCCAGCACGCGCTCCTCGGCGCCGTCTCGGCTCACGATCGTAATACGGCCGTTCGTGTACAGCTTGATCGTGCCGAGCTCGCCGTCGATCGACATCTGTTCCAGATGCACGGCTTGCACGCTGTCCCCGAGCGGCCGATCAAGCTTCTGGCGAGTCGCCCAGCTCATGTCGAGGAAGCCGTAGAAGTCGTCGTACCCGAGCGCGACGATGCCGGCGTCTTCGCCGACGATATAAGGGGAGACGGTCGTCGTCTCCGCGTACAGCCGCTTCGGCGTGCCGAACAGAAAACGCCACGTGTCGAACCAATGCACGCCCATCTCGTAGAACAGCAGCTTCGGCATCTCCCGGAAGAACGGCTGCGGCAGCGCGACGCCCGGCGCCATGCGCGGCGTATAATAGTCCGTGTGGACGTACCGCGCCGTCTTCACCTTGCCGATCGCGCCCTCGTCCAAGGCGCGCTTGATGAGCTGGAACGGCATGAGCCAGCGCCAGTTTTCCGTCACCATCAGCCGCACGCCCGCCGCGTTCGCCGCGGCGACCATCCGCTCCGCGTCCTCGAGCGACGGCGCGAACGGCTTCTGGCACATGATGTGCTTGCCGGCCGCGGCCGCCTTCGTCACGAACTCGAGATGCGTCTCCGGGCCCGTCACGATATCGACGACGTCGATGTCGGCGTCCTGCAGCATCTCCTCGATCGTACCATACAAACGGTCGTCCGGCACGCCGAATTCCGCGGCTTTCTCCTCGAGCTTCGCGCGGCTGCGATTGCACAGCGCGGCGATCTCGACGCCCTCGATCCGGCTCCACGCCTTCAGATGCTTCTCCGACCAGAAGCCGGTGCCGACGAGACCGACCTTCCACCTTTTCGCCATGGGTTCCCGCTCCTCCTTATAGTTCTTCGAGCTTCGCCGGCAGCTTCTCCGGGTGCAGCATGACGTCGATCTGATCGTACACCTTCTCAGGGTTGTACAGGTCCCGCCAGTTGTCCTTCAGCATCGCCTTCTTGCCGTATTCGATCGCGACGAGGCAGGCGTCCGAGAACGGATTCGTCTTCTCGAACACGATCGCGAGCTGCACGTTGATATGACCGAGCATGAAGTCCTTCGCCGCCTCGTACGGCACGCCGCGCTTCACCGCTTCGTCCATCGCCTCGCCGAGTACCGTCACCATCATCGACGAGATCGTCTCCGCCATCGTCGGCTCGAGCATCGCCATCTGTTCCACCGTAATGCGGTGCGTGCGCAAAATCGGGGCGTACATCGCCTGCGCCACCGCCTCGGCGACCGCATAGTGCTCCTCCGGCCCTTGCATGAGCGCGCACACGATCGCCTGCTTCGCCGCCACGCCGCCGAAGAAGTCGCGCTTCGCCTCCGGCGTCGTCTCGTCGTTG
>NZ_DASQMZ010000034.1:0-2698 GCF_035645235.1 Paenibacillus sp. | reverse complement strand
AGGAAGCGGCAGGCAAAAACCTCGTCGGCGCGTTCAGCGTCGAGGAATTCGTCGCGTCGCTCGAGACGCCGCGGAAGATCATGATCATGGTCAAGGCGGGCGAGCCGACGGACAAGACGATCGAGTCGCTGCTGCCGCATCTCGACCAAGGCGATATCGTTATCGACGGCGGCAACGCGTACTTCCCGGACACGCAGCGCCGCGAGCGCGACCTTACGGCGAAGGGCTTCCGCTTCATCGGCACGGGCGTATCCGGCGGCGAGGAAGGCGCGCTGAAGGGGCCGGCGATCATGCCGGGCGGCCCGAAGGACGCGTACGAGCTCGTCGGACCGATCTTCGAAGCGATCTCGGCGCACGTGAACGGCGAGCCGTGCTGCACGTACATCGGACCGGGCGGCGCGGGCCACTACGTGAAGATGGTGCATAACGGCATCGAATACGGCGACATGCAGCTCATCTGCGAAGCGTACCAGCTGCTGAAGGACGTGCTGGGTCTCGGCGCCGACGAGCTGCACACGATCTTCGCGGAGTGGAACCGCGGCGAGCTCGATAGCTACTTGATCGAGACTACGGCGGACATCTTCCTGAAGAAGGATCCGGAGACGGGCCTGCCGATGGTCGACCTCATTCAAGACACGGCCGGCCAGAAGGGCACGGGCAAGTGGACGAGCGCGAGCGCGCTGGACCTCGGCGTGCCGCTGTCGATCATCACGGAATCCGTGTTCGCGCGGTTCTTGTCCTCGATGAAGGCGGAGCGCGTCGAAGCGAGCAAGATTTTGAGCGGACCGGCGGCGAATCACGCGGAAGTCAACAAAGCCGAGTTCATCGAGCAGGTGCGCCGGGCGCTGTACGCGAGCAAGATTTGCTCGTACGCGCAAGGCTTCGCGCAAATGCGCGCCGCTTCCGAGCATTTCGGCTGGGACTTGCAATACGGGGAAATCGCGAAAATTTTCCGCGGCGGCTGCATCATCCGCGCGCAGTTCCTGCAGAATATCACGGACGCGTACGACCGCAATCCGGAGCTGAAAAACCTGCTGCTCGACGATTACTTCAAGAATGCGGTCGAGAAGTACCAAGACGCATGGCGGAGCGTCGTCGCGACGGCCGTGGCGCGCGGCATCCCGACGCCGTCGTTCTCGTCGGCGCTGGCGTACTACGACTCGTACCGGACGGCGCGGCTGCCGGCGAACCTGCTGCAGGCGCAGCGCGACTACTTCGGCGCGCACACGTTCGAGCGGGTCGACAAGGAAGGAACGTTCCACTTCGAGTGGATGGCGTAAGGGAAGAAGCCTTCCGTCCGCGAACAGCGGCGGCGGGCTTTTTTTTCGACGATTCGGATCGGATCCCCTGCGGAATGGGCTGTTCCGCCTGCCTTCGCTATGGTATGATGTGAAAAAAATGGGGACGGGGAGCGCAGTGCACGCAGAAAAACGGAACATCGTGATGATCGGCTTCATGGGGACGGGGAAATCGACGGTCGGCTCCGCGCTCGCGGATCGCCTCGGATGGCGGTTCGTCGATACGGACGCAGCCGTCGTCGAGCGGGAAGGTCGGTCGATCCCCGAGCTGTTCGAGGAGAAGGGCGAGACGTATTTCCGCGACGCGGAGACGTCGGTGCTGACCTCTGTCTTGTCCGGCTCACGCCAAGTCGTCTCCACCGGCGGCGGCGCCGTGCTTCGGGAGGCGAACCGAGAAGCGATGCTCGGCGGGGGCTTCGTCGTCGCTTTGACGGCTCCTACCGAAGTGCTCCTCGCGCGGCTCCGCGGGGATTCGAATCGCCCGCTGCTTGCCGGCGATAAAGAAGAACGCGTTCATCGGCTCCTCGCGGAGCGGAAGAACGCGTACGATTTCGCTCATCTCGTCATCGATACGTCGCGGAGCAACGTTCGGGAGACGGTGGAGAGCATTATCGAACGGACCGGCTTGGCCCGCCGACTCTAATCGGTTCGCCGATCATTACCGGGCTTCCCAAGCCATCATGCCGCCGTTCATGTTCAGCAGATTGGCGTAGCCTTGCGCGGCGAGGTAGGCGTAGACGCGGCCGCTTCGGTTGCCGCTTCGGCAGACGAGGACGACCTCGCCGTCGCGCGGGATCTCCGCGAGCCGGTCAGGGATGTCGCCCATCGGGATGTGTCTGGCGCCCGGGATCATGCCGGCGGCCACTTCTTCGTCCTCGCGGACGTCGATGACGCATAATGGCTCGCCGGCGTCTAACCGACGGGCCAGCGCCTCGGGATCGATCGTGCGCATGTCGTTCATAGCGGTTGCTCCTTTCGCGTGCGGTAGATACCGACATCTGCCATCATCTTACGACTGCGCAATCTTCAAGTCAATTCGGAGGTGCGGGATGCGCTACGCATGGGCGGCTATCGCCGCGGGCGGCGCCTCGGGCGCCGTCGCGCGTTGGGGCGTCGGCGTTTGGGCGACCTCGGCGCCGGAGTTCGTCTTCCCGTACGGGACGCTCGGCGTCAACCTCGTCGGGGCATACGCGCTTGGATGGTTGTCCGGCCGGTACTCCGAGTCGGGCAAGGCGAAGGCGGCTTATCAAGCCGCCGCCGCAGGCTTCCTTGGCGCGTTCACGACGATGTCCGCCTTCGGCGTCGAGGCTTGGACGCTGCTGTCGGACGAGCGCTACCTCGCCGCCGCGGCGTACGTCGCGGCGTCCGCGATCGGCGGCCCGCTGCTGGCCGGCGCGGGA
>NZ_DASQMZ010000033.1:0-23995 GCF_035645235.1 Paenibacillus sp. | reverse complement strand
GTCCATCTGAGCGGCACCCGTGATCATGTTCTTAACGTAGTCGGCGTGTCCCGGGCAGTCAACGTGAGCGTAGTGACGGTTCGGCGTCTCGTACTCGACGTGTGCCGTCGAGATCGTGATACCGCGCTCGCGCTCTTCCGGCGCTTTGTCGATTTGGTCGAACGCTACGGCAGCGCCGCCGTACTTCTTGGACAATACCGTAGTGATTGCTGCCGTCAACGTCGTTTTGCCGTGGTCGACGTGTCCGATCGTACCGATGTTTACGTGCGGCTTATTGCGTTCAAATTTTGCCTTTGCCATTGGAAAGTCTTCCTCCTTAGAGAAAAAGAATTATAATTAGGCGCCCTTCTTCGAGATGATCTCATCCGCGATAGATTTAGGCACTTCTTCATAGTGGGACAGTTCCATCGCGAACACGCCGCGACCTTGCGTACGGGAACGAAGCGTAGTCGAGTAACCGAACATCTCGGAGAGCGGAACTTTGGAGCGGATAATTTGCGCGCCTGCGCGATTATCCATACCCTCGATCCGACCGCGGCGAGAGTTCAGGTCGCCCATAACGTCGCCCATGTACTCTTCCGGAACCGTAACTTCGACTTTCATGATCGGCTCGAGCAGAACCGGCTTACACTTGTCTTTCGCTGCCTTCAGCGCCATCGAGCCGGCGATTTTGAACGCCATCTCGTTGGAGTCGACGTCGTGGTACGAACCATCGACGATCGTCGCTTTGATATCTACGAGCGGGAAGCCGGCCAAGACGCCGTTCTTCATCGACTCTTCGATACCGTTTTGTACAGCTGGGATGTATTCGCGCGGAACGACGCCGCCGACAACCTTGTTTTCGAACACGAAGCCCGAACCCGGCTCAAGCGGCTCGAATTCGATCCAGCAGTGGCCGTACTGGCCGCGGCCGCCGGACTGTCGAACGAACTTGCCTTCGACCTTCGCCGGAACGCGGAACGTCTCGCGGTAAGCGACCTGCGGCTTGCCGACGTTCGTCTCCACCTTGAATTCGCGCTTCATCCGGTCGACGATGATCTCGAGGTGAAGCTCGCCCATCCCCTGGATGATCGTCTGGCCCGTCTCTTCGTCCGTGTAATAACGGAACGTCGGATCTTCTTCCGCAAGCTTGGTGAGCGCGACGCCCATCTTGTCTTGGTCCGCTTTGGACTTCGGCTCGACGGCGATCGAGATAACCGGCTCCGGGAAGTTCATGGACTCGAGGATTACCGGGTTCTTCTCATCCGAGAGCGTATCGCCCGTAATCGTGTCCTTGAGTCCGACCGCAGCTGCAATGTCGCCCGCGTACACTTCTTGAATCTCTTCGCGAGAGTTCGCGTGCATCTGCAGAATACGGCCGATCCGTTCGCGTTTGCCTTTCGTCGCGTTCAATACGTACGAACCGGAATTCAGGACGCCGGAATATACGCGGAAGAACGTCAGACGGCCGACATACGGGTCCGTCATAATCTTGAATGCCAGCGCCGAGAACGGCTCGGAATCCGAAGATTTCCGAACGACTTCCGTGCCGTCTTCCAGAACGCCGCGGATATCCGGAACGTCCGTAGGAGCGGGCAGGTAGTCGATGACCGCGTCGAGCATCGGCTGAACGCCTTTGTTCTTATAAGATGAACCCGCGATTACCGGGAAAATCTTTACGGCTACTGTGCCTTTGCGGAGAGCGGCCTTCAGTTCGTCGACGGAAATTTCTTCGCCTTCGAGGTACTTCATCGTCAACTCTTCGTCAAGCTCGGCGATTTTTTCGATCGCTTGGTTGCGGAGCTCTTCGGCTTGCGCCTTGTACTCGGCTGGGATTTCGGCCATTTGCTCCAGGCTGCCCATATCGTCGGTGAAACGGTAGGCAACGTTCCCGATCAGGTCGATGTAACCTACGTAGTCCGCCTCAGCGCCCATCGGCAGCTGAATCGGAACCGCGTTCGCGCCGAGACGATCTCTCATCGACTGGACCGCGTTCAAGAAGTCGGCGCCGATGATGTCCATCTTGTTGACGTATGCGATTCGCGGTACGCCGTAGCGGTCCGCTTGGCGCCATACGGTCTCGGACTGCGGCTCCACGCCTTCTTTCGCGGAGAATACCGCAACCGCGCCGTCGAGCACGCGCAGGGAACGCTCGACTTCGACCGTGAAGTCTACGTGTCCGGGCGTATCGATGATGTTGACGCGATGACCCTTCCACTGCGCCGTCGTCGCGGCCGACGTGATCGTGATGCCGCGCTCTTGCTCTTGTTCCATCCAGTCCATCGTCGCGGCGCCTTCATGCACTTCGCCGATCTTATGGACGCGTCCGGTAAAGAACAAAATGCGCTCGGTCGTCGTCGTCTTGCCCGCGTCGATGTGGGCCATGATGCCGATGTTGCGCGTGTTCTGCAATGAGAACGCTCTTGGCATTCGTATGCTCTCCCTTCTATCCTAATTTCGTATAAGGAATTACCAACGGTAGTGGGCGAACGCCTTGTTCGCTTCGGCCATCTTGTGCGTATCTTCGCGCTTCTTGACCGATGCGCCCGTGTTGTTGCTGGCGTCGATGATTTCCGCGGCAAGCCGCTCCGTCATCGTCTTCTCCCCGCGGTTCCGCGAGTAGTTGACCAACCAACGAAGACCTAACGAAGTGCGGCGCTCCGGCTTCACTTCGATCGGAACTTGGTAGTTCGCGCCGCCGACGCGGCGAGCCTTGACTTCGAGCACCGGCATGATGTTCTTGATCGCCGCCTCGAAGACTTCCATCGGCTCGTTGCCCGTACGTTGACGAATCAATTCGAACGCATCGTACAGGATCGTCTGGGCGACCCCGCGCTTACCGTCGATCATGATTCGGTTGATGAGACGAGTTACCAACTTGCTGTTATAAATCGGATCCGGAAGCACATCGCGCTTCGGAACTGGACCTTTACGTGGCATAGTTATCCCCCTTTCGCAACCAATTCATTCCTAAGATTTAGAGAGATCAGTAGGATTTCTCCTTGGGTTGCGTCTCTGATCTCGCAAGATTTCTTCCGCTTCCGCGGACGAGCCCGCTTGCGGGTAATGCATAGTATCGCCGATCTTACTTCTTCGCTTTCGGACGCTTCGTGCCGTATTTGGAACGAGCTTGCATCCGGTTGTTGACGCCGGCCGTATCGAGCGCGCCGCGAACGATGTGGTAACGGACACCCGGAAGGTCCTTTACACGACCGCCGCGAACGAGAACGACGCTGTGCTCTTGCAGGTTATGGCCGATGCCGCCGATGTAGGCGGTAACCTCGACCTTGTTCGTCAAGCGTACGCGGGCGTATTTCCGAAGCGCCGAGTTCGGCTTCTTCGGCGTCATCGTGCCGACACGCGTGCAGACGCCGCGCTTTTGCGGAGCGCTAAGATCCGTCTCTTCGCGGCGCAGCGCGTTGTAACCTTTTTGCAGAGCAGGCGACTTCGATTTTACGACCTTCGCCTTGCGGCCTTTCCGTACGAGCTGGTTGATTGTTGGCATGAGTTGCACCTCCTTCAATACGATTGTAAAGCTAATATGAAGTCCACAGATCCAGGTGAGTCATTCGTGAACAAAAGAGAATGTCTTTGTTTCGGATGCCCGAGACAAAAACATGGATCATTCATTCACTATAGCGGCCATTGCGGCGCCGACCTCGATTCCGCAAGCTTTCCCAAGCAGCTTCATGGTATCGACGTAAGCTACCTCAACGCTCATCTTCTTCGCTAGCGTAACAATTTTGCTCGTCAGCTTCGGATCTGCGTCCCTTGCAACAAACACCTTGGCGGCCGAACCGAGCTCTACCGCTTTCGTGGTTTGTTTGGTGCCGATGCGCAGTTGCTTACCGCGCAGTTCTTCATCATAAGACATTATTAAAATATCCTCCAAAGAACATCTCGCAATAAGACGGGACCATTTTTCGCACACTACGATATATTATCACCGGGATATAGCCCATGTCAAGGTCGAATCCCTTATGCGACCGCCGCGCCGCGCAACGGCAGGCCGAACGAGTCGACCTGCCGCGCTGCGGGTGCTGTAGTCCGCGGTTACTCTACGGCGACGGGCTCCGTCGCCGCTCCTTCGACTTCTTCCTCCGGCGCGTTCGGGTCCACGACCCGAATGCCCCGATAGCGGGCCATGCCCGTACCGGCCGGAATCAGCTTGCCGATAATGACGTTCTCCTTGAGTCCGAGCAGCTGATCGACCTTGCCCTTGATGGCCGCGTCGGTCAATACGCGCGTCGTCTCCTGGAAAGAAGCGGCGGAGAGGAACGAGTCCGTCTCGAGCGACGCCTTCGTGATGCCGAGCAGGACGGGGCGCGCCACAGCCGGCTCTTTATCGTTCATGAGCGCGACGCGGTTCGCTTCCTCGTACTCGTGAATATCCACGAACGAGCCCGGCAGCAACGTCGTGTCGCCCGCGTCGACGATGCGGATTTTCCGCAGCATCTGACGAATCATGACTTCTACGTGCTTGTCGTTGATTTCTACGCCCTGGTTCCGGTATACGCGCTGAACTTCCTGAAGGATATAGTTCTGCACGCCCCGAATGCCCTTGATGCGCAGCATCTCTTTCGGGTCGATCGAGCCGTCCGTCAACTCGTCGCCCGCCTCGATCGACTGACCGACCGTAACGCGGATGCGCGAGCCGTACGTGACGGAATACGTCTTCGATTCCGCTTCGCCGGACACTTCGATCTCGCGGCGGTCCTTCGCCTCGCGAATTTCCTTCACGACGCCGTCGATCTCCGAAATAATCGCTTGGCCCTTCGGGTTCCGCGCTTCGAAAAGCTCCTGAATCCGCGGCAAACCTTGCGTGATGTCGTCGCCCGCGACGCCGCCCGTGTGGAACGTACGCATCGTGAGCTGCGTGCCCGGCTCGCCGATCGACTGCGCGGCGATGATGCCGACCGCTTCGCCGATTTCGACGAAGGCGCCGGTCGCCAAGTTCCGGCCGTAGCACTTCTTGCAGACGCCGTGGCGCGTGCGGCACGAGAGCACCGAACGAATTTGCAGCTTCTCGACGCCCGCCGCAATGATCGCATTCGCCTCCGCGTCGCGAATCAGCTGGTTTCGACCTACGATCACTTCGCCGGTCTCCGGGTGACGCACCGTCTCGAACGCATAACGGCCTTCGATCCGGTCGTACAAATCCTCGATGACTTCTTTACCGTCCTGAATTTTGCCGACGATGAAGCCTTTATCGGTGCCGCAATCGTCCTCGCGAACGATGACGTCCTGCGCGACGTCGACGAGACGACGGGTCAGGTAGCCGGAATCGGCCGTCCGCAGCGCCGTATCGGCGAGACCCTTCCGCGCGCCGTGCGTCGAGATAAAGTACTCGAGGACGGTCAGGCCTTCGCGGAAGTTCGACTTGATCGGGAGCTCGATGATCCGGCCGGACGGATTGGCCATCAGGCCGCGCATGCCGCCGAGCTGCGTAATCTGCGACTTGTTGCCGCGCGCTTTGGAGTCGACCATCATGGAAATCGAGTTGAACTTGTCGAGCGACTTCATCAGGATGTCGGTCAATTCGTCCTTCGCCTTCGACCAGATCGAGATGACGCGGTCGTAGCGCTCTTCGTCCGTAATCAAACCGCGGCGATACTGATTCGTAACGACGCGAACTTTCTCTTCGGACTCGGCGAGAATTCGCGCTTTCTCTTGCGGCACGTTCACGTCCGCGACGGCGATCGTAATGCCCGCGCGCGTCGAATACGTGAAGCCGAGCTGCTTGATATTGTCGAGAATGACGGACGTCTGCGTCGTGTGATATTTGCGGAAACACTCCGCAATAATCGCGCCGAGATAGTCTTTGCCTACTGCGCCTTTGAAAGGCGTGTTCCGGATCAACTCGCGAACGTTAGCGCCCTTCTCGTAAATAAAGTAGTGATCGGAAACCCCGTTCAACAGGTTCGATTTCGTCGGTTCGTTGATATACGGGAAGTCCGCAGGAAAGATCTCATTGAAAATGATTTTCCCGACGTTCGTAATCAGAAGCGCCTTCTGCTGCTCTTCCGTAAACGACGTCTTATTAAGCGCCTTGACCGGGATCGCTACGCGCGCATGGAGCGAGACGGCGCCGCGTTGGTACGCGGAGACGACTTCGTGCATGTTCCGGAAAATCATGCCCGTGCCTTGAGACTCCACGTTGTCGAGCGTCAAATAATACGAGCCCAACACCATGTCCTGCGAAGGCGTGACGACCGGCTTGCCGTCCTTCGGGTTCAAGATGTTGCCGGAAGCGAGCATCAAGATGCGGGCTTCCGCTTGCGCTTCCGCGGACAGCGGCACGTGTACGGCCATCTGGTCGCCGTCGAAGTCGGCGTTGTACGCCGTACAGACGAGCGGATGCAGCTTGATCGCGCGGCCCTCGACGAGAATCGGCTCGAACGCTTGGATGCCGAGGCGGTGAAGCGTCGGCGCGCGGTTCAGCAGCACCGGATGCTCCTTAATGACTTCCTCGAGCACGTCCCATACTTCCGGCGATACGCGTTCGACTTTGCGCTTCGCACTCTTGATGTTGTGCGCGAGACCCTTGTTGACAAGCTCCTTCATGACGAACGGCTTGAATAACTCGAGCGCCATCTCCTTCGGCAGACCGCACTGGTACATCTTCAGCGACGGCCCGACGACGATAACGGAACGGCCGGAATAGTCGACGCGCTTGCCGAGCAGGTTTTGCCGGAAGCGGCCTTGCTTGCCCTTCAGCATGTGCGACAGCGACTTCAGCGGACGGTTGCCCGGTCCGGTGACCGGACGGCCGCGGCGGCCGTTGTCGATGAGCGCGTCCACGGCTTCTTGGAGCATGCGCTTCTCGTTTTGCACGATAATGTCCGGCGCGCCCAAGTCTAGCAGACGCTTCAGACGGTTATTCCGGTTAATGACGCGGCGGTACAGATCGTTCAAGTCGGAGGTCGCGAAGCGGCCGCCGTCGAGCTGCACCATCGGGCGAAGCTCCGGCGGGATGACCGGCAGCACGTCCATGATCATCCAATCCGGCTCGTTTCCCGAATTCCGGAACGCCTCAAGCACCTCAAGGCGCTTGATCGCGCGATTCCGGCGCTGGCCTTGCGCGGTCTTGAGCTCTTCCTTCAGCGCATCGACTTCTTTGACGAGGTCGATGTCTTGAAGGAGCCGCTTCACCGCTTCGGCGCCCATGCCGGCTTGGAACGCATAGCCGTACTTCTCGCGATAGCTGCGGTATTCCTTCTCGGAAAGCAGCTGCTTCTTCTCGAGCGGCGTGTCGCCCGGATCCGTCACGACGTAGGACGCGAAGTAGATAATCTCCTCCAAGGAACGCGGAGACATATCGAGCGCGAGTCCCATCCGGCTCGGGATTCCTTTGAAATACCAAATATGAGAGACGGGAGCGGCGAGCTCGATATGGCCCATCCGCTCGCGGCGCACTTTCTGCCGCGTCACTTCGACGCCGCAGCGATCGCACACTACGCCTTTATAACGTACGCGCTTATACTTGCCGCAATGGCACTCCCAGTCCTTCTGCGGTCCGAAAATCTTCTCGCAGAACAACCCTTCCTTCTCCGGCTTCAACGTTCGATAGTTGATCGTCTCGGGCTTCTTAACCTCGCCCCGGGACCACGAACGGATTTTATCCGGGGAGGCGAGCCCGATTTTCATAAACTCAAAGTTGTTGACATCCATCAAGGAGCAACCCTCCCTGTTCTATTATCGATGCTTTCTGGCGGCTTCGCGGCTTACTCGATGCCGACTTCGGATCCTTCGAGATTCAGGTTCAGCTTGTCGTTGGACACGTCCTCGTCGTCGTCGAATTCTTTCATCTCGATTTCCTCTTCGTTCTCCGACAAAATCTTCACGTCCATGCCCAAGCTCTGGAGCTCCTTGATCAACACTTTGAACGATTCCGGGACGCCCGGCTCCGGCACGTTCTCGCCCTTGACGATCGACTCGTACGTCTTCACGCGTCCGACGACGTCGTCGGATTTGACGGTCAAAATCTCTTGCAGCGTATACGCCGCGCCATAGGCCTCGAGCGCCCACACTTCCATCTCGCCGAAGCGCTGGCCGCCGAACTGCGCCTTGCCGCCGAGCGGCTGCTGCGTAACGAGCGAGTACGGACCTGTGGAGCGCGCATGGATTTTATCGTCGACCATGTGCGCCAGCTTGATCATATACATAACGCCGACCGTAACCTCGCGCTCGAACAAATCGCCCGTCCGGCCGTCGTACAGCTTCGTCTTGCCGTTGCGCTGCATGCCCGCTTCTTCCATCGTATCGAAGACGTCGTATTCGCGCGCGCCGTCGAATACCGGCGTCGCCACATGAATGCCGAGCGACTTCGCGGCCATGCCGAGGTGAACCTCGAGCACCTGACCGATGTTCATCCGGGACGGTACGCCCAGCGGATTCAATACGACCTCGACCGGGGTGCCGTCCGGCAGGAACGGCATGTCTTCCTCCGGAAGGATGCGCGCGATAACGCCCTTGTTGCCATGGCGTCCGGCCATCTTGTCGCCCTCGGAAATTTTCCGTTTCTGCGCGATGTAAACGCGGACCAACTGATTCACGCCCGGCGGCAGCTCGTCGCCGTTCTCCCGCGTGAATACCTTCACGTCGACGACGATGCCGTCGGTGCCGTGCGGCACGCGCAGCGACGTATCGCGCACTTCGCGCGCCTTCTCGCCGAAGATCGCGTGCAGGAGCCGCTCTTCCGCCGTCAGCTCGGTGACGCCCTTCGGCGTCACTTTGCCGACGAGAATGTCGCCCGCGCCGATCTCCGCGCCGACGCGAATGATGCCGCGCTCGTCGAGGTTCTTCAGCGCGTCTTCGCCGACGTTCGGAATGTCGCGCGTGATTTCTTCCGGCCCGAGCTTCGTATCGCGCGCTTCGGACTCGTATTCTTCGATATGAATCGAGGTATATACGTCTTCTTTCACGAGTTTCTCGCTCAGAAGAATCGCATCCTCGTAGTTGTAGCCTTCCCACGTCATGAACGCGACGACGACGTTGCGGCCGAGCGCGAGCTCGCCCATTTCCGTCGACGGGCCGTCCGCGAGAATATCGCCCGCCCGCACGACGTCGCCGTTCTTCACGATCGGACGCTGGTTGATGCAAGTACCCTGGTTCGAACGGATGAATTTGTGAAGCTTATACTTCACCAAGTCGCCGTTCACCAGCTTGCCGTCGACCGTCTCTTGGCGGCGGAGCCAAATCTCGTTCGCCGAAGCGCGCTCGATGACGCCGTTATACTTCGAGACGATGCACACGCCGGAATCCTTCGCGGATTTATGCTCCATGCCCGTGCCGACGAGCGGCGCCTTCGGAATGAGCAGCGGCACCGCCTGGCGCTGCATGTTCGAACCCATGAGCGCGCGGTTCGAGTCGTCGTTCTCAAGGAACGGGATGAGCGCCGTCGCGACCGAAACGACCTGCTTCGGCGAGACGTCCATGTAGTCGACGCGATCCTTCGGAAGAATCAAGTTCTCGTCCTTGTAACGAACGATCAAGGAATCGTTCGCGAACGTGCCGTCTTCGTTCAATTCCGCGTTCGCCTGCGCGATAACGTAGTTATCCTCTTCGTCCGCCGTCATATACTGAATTTGATCGGTCACGACGCCGGTCTTCGGGTCGACCCAGCGGTACGGCGTCTCGATGAAGCCGTACTCGTTGATGCGGGCGAACGTCGAGAGCGAGTTGATCAGACCGATGTTCGGACCTTCCGGCGTCTCGATCGGGCACATCCGGCCATAGTGCGAGTGGTGGACGTCGCGGACCTCGAAGCCCGCGCGCTCCCGCGTCAGACCGCCCGGTCCGAGCGCGGACAGACGACGCTTATGCGTCAGCTCCGCGAGCGGATTCGTCTGGTCCATGAACTGCGACAGCTGGGAGCTGCCGAAGAACTCCTTAATCGACGCGATGACCGGGCGAATGTTGATGAGCGCCTGCGGCGTAATGACGTTCGCGTCCTGAATCGACATGCGCTCGCGCACGACGCGCTCCATCCGGGACAATCCGATCCGGAACTGGTTTTGCAGCAGCTCGCCGACCGAGCGCAGACGACGGTTGCCCAGGTGGTCGATGTCGTCCGTGCTCCCTACGCCGTATAGCAAATTCATGAAGTAGTTGATCGATGCGATAATGTCCGCCGGCGTAATGTTCTTCACATTCTTGTCGACGTTCGCGTTCCCGATGACTTTGACGACTTTCGCGTCCTCGACCGGCGAGAAAATCGAAATCGTCTGCAGCGGAATGCTCTCGTCTTCGGTCAGGCCCGACGCGACGCGGTACTCGGCGCGCCCGATGCCCTTCTCGAGATACGGAAGCACTTCGTCGAGCAGGCGGCGATCGAGCATCTGTCCCGCCTCGGCGATAATTTCGCCGGTTTCGAAATCGATCAACGATTCCGCGAGCCGCTGGTTAAACAAGCGGTTCTTGATATGAAGCTTCTTATTAATCTTGTAACGGCCGACGTTCGCGAGGTCGTACCGCTTCGGATCGAAGAAGCGCGCGATGAGCAGGTTGCGCGCGTTCTCGAGCGTCGGCGGCTCGCCGGGACGGAGACGCTCGTAAATTTCGATCAGCGCCTTCTCGGTCGAATCCGTATTGTCCTTCTCGAGCGTATTGCGAATATATTCGTTGTCCCCGAGCAAGTCGATGATTTCGGCATCCGTGCCGAAGCCGAGCGCGCGCAAAAGCACCGTCACCGGAATTTTCCGCGTGCGGTCGATCCGGACGTATACGATGTCCTTCATGTCCGTCTCGAGCTCCAGCCATGCGCCGCGATTCGGGATCACTGTGGCCGTATAGTTCTTCTTGCCGTTCTTGTCCAACTTCTTGCTGAAGTAGACGCTCGGGCTGCGGACGAGCTGGCTGACGATAACCCGCTCCGCGCCGTTAATAATGAACGTGCCGGTTTCCGTCATGAGCGGGAAGTCGCCCATAAAGACTTCCTGTTCCTTCACTTCGCCCGTTTCTTTGTTGATGAGACGAACCTTGACGCGAAGCGGCGCGGCGTACGTGACGTCGCGTTCCTTCGACTCGTCGACCGAATATTTCGGCTCTCCGAGGCTGTAGTCGATGAATTCCAACGACAAATTGCCCGTAAAGTCCTGGATCGGCGAGATGTCCTGCAGCAATTCGCGAAGACCCGTCTCCAAGAAACTTTCGTACGACTTCTGTTGGATTTCGATGAGGTTCGGGATTCCCAAAACTTCCTTGATGCGAGCGTAGCTTCTACGTTCACGACGACCGAGTTGCACCACATGTCCTGCCAACTTACGTTCACCCCTCATGTCTACTGGACTACCGATTCGAAGCAATGAACAGCGGGTAAAGAAAGCAAAATTGAAACAAGAGGCGCGTTACGAAATGCGTCTCTTATTGGGTAACGGAATGGAAAAAGAGAAAAAAAGAGCCCCGCCGCGCGAAAACGCGACCGGCCATACCGAGCGGCGCCGGCTAGCAATCGTAACGGTAGCTGCAAAAAGTCCATATCATGTATCGTAGTCGGAAATCTTTGGCAATATACGTCAAGACGTGAAATTTCGAGGATATTTTTTCGTTGTCGTTCATGTTGCAAAAAAACTTCTTGACATTTTACCGCACTAAAGACAGATTAGGCATTTTAATGCTGACATTTTCTAATGCTACCATACGGAACATATGAAGTCAACAAAAAGGCGTTGACAAATCGTCAATTCTGTTTTATGGCGCGGAAGATGCGATACCCCTTCTCTTTCGTCTCCTCACGTACATCGCCAAACAACGTCTCCAACTTCTCGAACGCCGACGGCGCGCCTTGCTTCTTCTGAATCACGACCCACAGCGAGCCGCCGCTCCGCAACCGTTCATACGCCCCTTCGAAAATGCGATGCACGACCGACTTCCCGGCCCGGATCGGCGGATTCGTCAGGACGACGTCGAACGTCGCGTCTTGAGGCAGCGCTTCGAATAAGTCGCTTTGCAAAATTCGGACATTCTTTACGCCGAGCCGCTCCGCGTTCTCCTTCGCGACATTGACCGCGCGCTCGTTCACATCCACCATCGTAACCGTACCCTCCGCAGCGAGTCTCGCCGCGACGAGTCCGATCGGTCCATAGCCGCAGCCGACGTCCAGCACGTCCGCATCGCGGGGCACGATCATCGTCTCGATCAAGAGGCGGCTGCCGAAATCTACTTCGCGCTTCGAGAAGACGCCCGCCTCGGTGACGAACCGAACCGGCTGGCCGCGCAGCGTCGCGTCGATCGTCTGGCGCTGCGACGGGGTCGTCGGCGTTTTCGAATAATAATGGTCGCTCATCGGGACGGGCTCCTTCCACGAATGTCTTGCTTGAAGCAAAACCCCCTGCGCGCGCGATTCGCACTCGCAAGGGGTCTCTAAGCCGTCAGGCTTTCTATTACTTCACTTCTACGGAAGCGCCAGCCTCTTCGAGCTGTGCTTTGATCTTGTCCGCGTCTTCGCGGGAGATCTTTTCTTTGATCGCCTTCGGCGCGTTGTCGACCACTTCTTTGGCTTCTTTGAGGCCAAGGCCCGTGATTTCGCGAACGACTTTGATCACGTTGATCTTCGAAGCGCCAGCGCTTTGAAGGATAACGTCGAATTCCGTTTGCTCGGCTACGGCTTCGACGGCTGCGCCGCCGCCCATAACGACCGGAGCCGCTGCAGTTACGCCGAATTCTTCTTCGATTGCTTTCACGAGATCGTTCAGTTCGAGAACGGTCATGCCTTTAATGGCTTCAATGATTTGCTCTTTGCTCATTGGGATAACCCTCCAATTAATTTATGGTTTGTCTTACGCTTGTTCTTTCTGTTCTCCGACCGCTTTAACCGCAAGGGCGAAGTTGCGCATCGGCGCTTGAAGCACGCTGAGCAACATGGACAGCATCCCTTCGCGGGACGGCAGATCCGCGAGCGCCTTGATTTGCGCTGCGTCGACGACTTTGCCTTCTACGACGCCGCCTTTGACTTTGAGCGCGTCGTTCTTCTTCGCGAAGTTGCTCAGGATTTTCGCCGGAGCGATAATATCCGAGCTGAACGCGATCGCCGACGGACCCGTCAGGTGCTCGTCGAGCTCCGAAAGCTCCGTAGCGGCCGTCGCGCGGCGAGTGAGCGTGTTCTTGATGACTTGGAACTCGACGCCGGCTTCGCGGAGCTGCTTGCGCAGTTCCGTCGATTGCGCGACCGTAAGTCCGCGGTAATCGGCGACAACCGTGCACGCGCTGTTGCGGAGCTTCTCCGCCACCTCGCTGACGAGTTGCTGCTTCTCGGCTAACACTTTTGCGTTAGGCATGGGGTGACACCTCCTGTAAGAATGTGAACGTAGAACGAGCAGGGTAAACGAGAACAGCCTCCGTAGACACGAAGGCTGCATGAGGACGTTCGGGGAGCCGTCCGCGCCCGGACGGCGCGGCTCAGCCCGGAAAGTCGTATCATAACACCTCGGCAGGAGATTAAGCCGATTTGCTCGGCGCCTGCTGTCTACGGTTGGTTTATTCAAGTTTAGGTAACCGGGAAGTCGTTCCCGATTCGCTTCGCGCGCTCTTGATTAGCGGTACGTCGCTGCGTTCACGCGAGCGCTCGGGCCCATCGTGGACGATACGGCGATGCTCTTCAAGTATACGCCCTTCGCGGACGCAGGCTTCGCGCGGTTCAACGCGTCTACAAGCGCACGGAGGTTTTCGACGAGCTTCTCGGCATCGAACGATGCTTTGCCGATCGGCGCGTGGATTTGTCCGGCTTTGTCGAGGCGATACTCGATTTTACCCGCTTTGATTTCCTGAACGGCCTTCGTTACGTCGAACGTAACGGTGCCCGCCTTCGGGTTCGGCATAAGACCTTTACCGCCGAGAATCCGGCCGAGTTTACCGACTTCGCTCATCATGTCCGGCGTAGCCACGCAGACGTCGAAGTCGAACCAGCCCTGCTGGATCCGGTTGATCATGTCTTGATCGCCTACGAAATCGGCTCCTGCCGCTTCCGCTTCTCTTGCTTTGTCGCCTTTCGCGAAGACGAGGACGCGCTTCGTCTTACCCGTGCCGTGCGGGAGCACGACGACGCCGCGGACGGCTTGGTCTTGCTTTCTCGGGTCGACGCCCAGACGGACGGCGACTTCGACGGTTTCGTCGAATTTCGCTTTCGCGGTTTGCTTTACGAGCGCGATCGCTTGATCCGGCTCGTAAACGGCTTCCCTGTCGATCAACTTGGCAGCCTCTTGATATTTCTTGCCTGGCATAATGGTTTTCCTCCCTGCGTGGTATTAGCGGAATATCCTCCCACTGGATGCGGAACCGTTACGGTTCCGTAGAACACGGGATCAGTCTTCGACGACGATGCCCATGCTGCGAGCCGTACCTTCGACCATCAGCATCGCCGCTTCCACGGACGCTGCGTTCAGGTCAGGCATCTTCTGCTCGGCGATCTCGCGCACCTTCGCGCGCTTGACCGTCGCGACCTTCTTCTTGTTCGGTTCGCCAGAACCCTTCTCGATGCCTGCCGCTACGCGAAGCAGTACGGCGGCCGGAGGCGTCTTCGTCTCGAACGTGAAGGAGCGATCCTCGAATACGGTGATGACGACCGGAATGATCAAACCTGCTTGATCCGCGGTGCGCGCGTTGAATTCCTTACAGAACGCCATGATGTTGACGCCTGCTTGACCGAGTGCCGGACCGATCGGCGGCGCCGGATTCGCTTTGCCTGCAGGAACCTGCAGTTTCACCATTTTGATGACCTTTTTTGCCATTGTTGTTCCACCTCCTTGCCAGGGTGATGCCTACCTTGCCGCAATCTGCGATTGCTTCCTTGCCAGGGTGATGCGGTTCCTTGCTCGCCAACGCCGCCGGGAGTGTCGATAATTAAATCTTCTCCACCTGGGCGTAGTCCAGTTCCAAGGGCGTTTCTCTACCGAACATATTCACGTGGACCTTCAGCTTGCCCTTGTCCGTCAAGATCTCTTCGATCGAGCCGACGAAGTTCGCGAACGGACCCACTTTCACGCGGACGGACTCTTTCAATTCGAAATCGTGCGTTACGCGCGGCGCCTCTTCCATGCCCATATGCTTTAATATCGCTTCCGCCTCTTCAGGCATTAACGGTATCGGCTTGGAGCCGGAACCGGTAGAGCCGACGAATCCCGTCACCCCAGGAGTGTTGCGCACCACGTACCACGAGTCGTCCGTCTGGATCATCTCCACCATGACGTACCCCGGGTACACCTTGCGCGTCACCGTCTTCCGCTTGCCGTCCTTCGTAACGACTTCCTCTTCCGTCGGAACGAGCACGCGAAAAATTTTGTCCTGCATTTCCATCGATTCGACGCGCTTCTCCAGGTTGGCTTTCACCTTGTTCTCATACCCGGAGTACGTGTGAACGACGTACCATCTTTTCTCCATGTTCGGAGCGGCTTTCTCCATCATGTTCGGGTCACCACCGGAATCGATTTGTTATTCCAAAATCGCGCGGATTACGTTGGAAATCCCGAAGTCCAAAACGTAGAAATAGACCGTCACGAAGATGCAGGCGAACAGGACGACAAGTGTGTAACTGATCAATTCCTTGCGTGTCGGCCACTTTACTTTCTTCAGTTCGGCGAACGCCTCGCCGAAGAACGAAAAGGTCGAACCGAAGCTTTGCTTCAATCGAGCTAAGAAAGCCAACTACAGCACCTCCAATTACCGCGTCTCGCGATGCGCCTTATGGGAATTGCAGTTCGGGCAGAACTTCTTCAACTCGATGCGGTCCGGATGAGAGCGCTTGTTCTTCGAAGTCGTGTAATTCCGATGTTTGCAATCCGTGCAAGCCAATGTAACGATTACCCGCATGTGGACACCTCCTGGACTAGCCTTCTAAACAGAAGCGTGATATTGGCGCGCGACCTTCCCGAATTTCGAAAAGATCACACAAAAAAAAGCAGCATATTTTTGGGCTACCTGAACTACTTTATCACAGGGGGTATGCCGTGTCAAGAAAACTCTTGACATCCAACGATTTCCGGGCTTCGGGCATCCGGCGCGATTCGCGAATACCTACAAGTATTGGCAGAACCCGCAACCGATAAACCGTCACCCAAGAGAAACTCCCTATGAAAACGCGAAGACGAACCGACGGCAGCCGCGGTTCGCCCTAGTAACTGATATTCCGCACTTCCAGATAGCGTTCGAGCTTGCGCTTCACGCGCTGCAGCGCGTTGTCGATCGATTTCACGTGGCGATCCAAGTCGACGGCGATTTCTTGATACGACCGTCCGTCCAGATACAGCATCAGGACGCGGCGTTCGAGATCGCTTAAAATCTCGCCCATCTTGTCTTCCAGCCCGTTGAATTCTTCTTGATTGATGATCAGTTCTTCCGGATCCGACATCTTAGAGCCGCAGATGACGTCGAGCAGCGTCCGATCGGAATCTTCGTCGTAAATCGGCTTGTCCAGCGAAACGTAGGAATTTAACGGAATATGCTTCTGACGCGTGGCGGTTTTGATCGCGGTAATGATTTGCCGGGTAATGCACAGCTCGGCGAACGCTTTGAAGGACGCAAGCTTGTCCCCTCGGAAATCGCGGATCGACTTGTACAAGCCGATCATGCCCTCTTGGACGATGTCTTCCCGGTCGGCCCCGATCAAAAAGTAAGATCGCGCTTTCGCGCGAACGAAGTTCCGATACTTATGGATTAAGTGCTCCAACGCCTCGCTGCTCCCGGCTCGGACCGCTTCGACCACATCTTCGTCTGGAATCAGTTCGTACTCGGACTTGAATGACGCTCTGTAGTCGACGCTCACCATGATCCCTCCGGCCCAACTAGAGCAGCTTTGACATGAGACAATTCCGCTCGAAAGTTAAGACAAGTATACATGATGGTTTCGACAACCGTCAACCTTCCAAATCCCGAGAACCCTTTATTTTACTGGCCTTTCCGCCATTTCTCGAACAGCGTGCGAAGCTCTCCGCTCAGATGCTTATCGAATGTGTTGCGCTCCGAAAGCGGCTTCTCCCGAACGCGTTCGGCCACTTCCTTCTCGCTTTGCTTTACCTTCACCAGCAGCTCGCGCGCCGACAACCGCAAAGCCCCGCTGCCGAACGCGACGTTCTGCTCGGTGAAATCGGACGTCGCCACGTAAATTTGCCGGCGGCGCCGCGCAAGCTGTTTGACGAGCCGCTCGATGCATTCGTCCGCCGTTTCCTTCTCTTTGGTATAATACACCTCCACCTTTCGGAGGTTGTATTGGCGTCCGAGGCCGGGCACATTATAAGCATCGAAAACGACGATGCAGCGCATTCCGGAGAAGCCTTGGTAGTCGGCGATCGATTCGATCAAGAGATCGCGGGCCTGATCCAGGTTGTTGTCCCGGAGATCCCGCAGATGCGGCCAAGCCCCGATGACGTTGTACCCATCGACGATGAGAATGTCATCCATTCGTCCGGCGTCCCGCCGCCGGAGAACCCGCGACGCGGCGCTGTCGGACCGCTTCGTACAGCAGCAGCGAGGCGGCCACCGACGCGTTCAGCGAATTGATGCGCCCGAACATCGGCACCTTGACGAGGAAATCGCACCGTTCGCGAACGAGACGGCCGAGCCCATGTCCCTCGTTGCCGATGACGAACGCAAGGGGCATCTTTAGATCTTGCGCGTAGACGTCCCGTTCCGCGGAGCCGTCCGCCCCGGCGATCCACACGCCGCGCTCCTTCAGCTCGTCGATCGTCTGCGCCATATTGGTCACCCGCGCGACCGGGACGTGCTCGATGGCGCCTGCGGACGTCTTGGCCACGGTCGCGGTGAGGCCCGCGGACCGCCGCTTGGGCACGATGACCCCGTGGGCGCCGGCGCAATCGACCGTTCGCAAAATCGAGCCCAAGTTGTGCGGGTCTTCGATTTCGTCGAGCAGCACGAACAACGGCGGTTCGCCGGATGCCTCCGCCGCCGCGAACAAGTCGTCGATCTCGGCGTAATCGCGCTCGGCGACCAGCGCGACGATGCCTTGATGGCGCACGCCGACCGCCGCTTGATCGAGCTTGCGCTTGTCGACCTGCTGCGTCACGACGCCCTTCGCGCGCGCCTCGGCGAGCACCGGCCCGATGCCCTGCACGGCGTCGGCGAACATCACCTTATGGATCGTCCGCCCCGAACGAATCGCCTCCAACACCGGATGCCGTCCGGCCACCACTTCCTCACTCATCGTCGATCCCTTCCTCTTCCGCCGACGTCGGCGCGGGCGCGAGGCCGAGCGTGATCCGCATCAGCTCCTCGAGCCGTTCGTACCGGCGGCATAAATATAAGTACCCTATTAAACACTCGAATCCGGTGCTATAACGATAGTCGAGCACATCCGTGTTTTTCGGCGCGGCATGCGCCTTCGCGTTGCGGCCGCGGCGGAGCATGTCCCGCTCCTCCTCCGTCAGCGCCGGCTCGAGGAGCCGCACCGCCTTCGCCTGTGCCTTGGCGGAGACGAATCGCGCCGTCTCGCGGTGCAGCGCATTCGGCCTGCGGCTCGGCTGCGACAGCACGTATTGGCGTACGTACAAATCGTACACAGCGTCGCCTAAATACGCGAGCGCCAGCGGACTGACCAGTCCCGGCCGCTCCGCCGGCGCGAAATATTGAAATCCTTGCACTTCGCCGTTCATCGGCTCCATATCGTTCCTACTTTCGCTTCCATCGGATGCCCTGCGGCGTGTCCTCGAGCACGATGCCGAGCGACGACAGCAGGTCGCGGATTTCGTCCGCGCGCGCGAAGTCGCGCGCCTTCCGCGCCGCCGTCCGCTCTTCGATCAGCCGTTCGATGTCGTCGTCCAGCAAATCGTCGCCCTCTTCCGTCAGTATACCCAAGACGGCGTCCATTTCTTTAAACAGCCCGTCGATTTCGCGCAGCAGCGACGCCGGCGCCGCGCCGCCGGCCATGGCGGCGTTGGCCTCCGCGACGAGCTCGAAGACGGCCGTAATCGCGTCCGGCGTATTGAAGTCGTCACTCATCTTCGCGTGGAACGCGCCGCGGATCGCGTCCAGCCGCTGCAGAACGTCGGCGGGAGCGGGCGCGTCGGAGGTTGCATTTTCGAGAAGGTGCTTGAGGTTGCTGCGGCAGTTCTCGATGCGCTCGAGGCCGTTGCGCGCTTGCTCGAGCCCCTCTTCCGTAAAGTTGAGCGGATTGCGGTAATGCGTCGACAGCATCAGGAAGCGGATCGCCTCCGGCTTATGCCGGGCGGCCAGCTCGCGCGCGTTGACGACGTTGCCGAGCGACTTGGACATCTTCTCGTTGTTCAGGTTCAGGAACGCGTTGTGCATCCAGTACCGGGCGAACGGCTTGCCGGTGATCGCTTCCGACTGCGCGATTTCGCATTCGTGATGCGGGAACGTCAAATCCATGCCGCCGCCGTGAATGTCGATCGTGTCGCCGAGGTACTTGCGCGCCATGGCGGAGCACTCGATGTGCCAGCCCGGACGGCCTTCGCCCCACGGGGACGGCCAGGAAATTTCGCCCGGCTTCGCCGCCTTCCACAGCACGAAGTCGAGCGGGGACGCTTTGCGTTCGTCGACCGCGATGCGGCTGCCGAACTGCAGTTCTTCGAGATTTTGGTGCGACAGCTTACCGTAGCCGGGGAATGTCCCCGTGCGGAAATAAACGTCGCCGCCACTCTCGTACGCGAATCCCCGGGTTACGAGCTCTTCGATAAACGCGATGATCTCTTGCATGTTCTCGGTCACGCGCGGATGCAGCGTCGCCGGCAGCGCCTTCAGCGTCTTCGCGTCCGTCAAGTAATCCTCGATGTTGCGCTCGGCCAGCTCCGGCACCTCGCGCCCGGTCTCCTCCGCGCGGCGGATCAGCTTGTCGTCGACGTCGGTGAAATTGACCGCGTACGTGACGTCGTAGAACTGCTTAAGGTATCTATGGACCACATCGAAAAAGATCAACGGCCGCGCGTTCCCGATATGGATCAAGTCGTACACCGTCGGCCCGCAGACGTACATCGTCACTTTGCCGGGCACGAGCGGCTCGAAACGCTCCTTCCGTCGGGCCATCGTATCGTAAATGTAAATCGCGGGCGCTTTCGTTTCGGCCGCCGCCGCGCTCTGTTCAGGCTTCGTCATCGTTTTCGACTCCTTCTCCTTGTTCGCTGCGCGTTCATGCGTGTTCGTGCTCCGGCTTGCGTTTGGGCTTCTCGGTCCCGGGCTCGGCTTCGGGCACGGTTCCGGGCTCCGCCTGGGCTGCCGGGTTCGCCGCCGGGGCGTCCGCCGCTTTCTCCGTCTCCGTATCGAATAAGCCCGTGATCATCCGCTTCGCGTCTTCGGCAGCATCGGGGCCCGCCGCTACCGACCGCTCCCCCCCTTTGAGCCGCTCCACCTCGTCATGCAGCCGGGCGACCTGCTCCTGCAGCGCCGCGAGTTCGGCGGTCAGCTGGCGGTGCAGCTCGAGAATCGGGTCGGGGATGTTGCCGTGGTCGAGCTTGTTTTCGACCTTCTGCCCGTTGCGGCGCACGACCCGGCCCGGAATGCCGACGACGGTGCTGTACGGCGGCACCTCCTGCAGCACGACGGCGTTCGCGCCGATGCGCGAATACTCGCCGACCGTGAACGAACCGAGCACCTTCGCGCCGGACGCGACGACGACGTTGCTCTCGATCGTCGGATGCCGCTTCCCTTTCTCCTTGCCGGTACCGCCGAGCGTCACGCCCTGGTACAGCACGACGTCGTCGCCGATCTCGCACGTCTCGCCGATCACGACCCCCATCCCATGGTCGATAAACAACCGCCGTCCGATGCGGGCGCCGGGATGGATCTCGATGCCGGTAAAGAAACGGCTGACCTGCGAGACGAAGCGCGCGAGGCCGTACAGCCGCTTCCGGTACAGCGCATGCGCGATCCGGTGCGCCCAGATGGCGTGCACGCCGGAATACGTCAGCACGACCTCCAGCACGCTGCGGGCGGCGGGATCGTTGTCGAACACGGCGCGAATGTCGGAGCGCATCTCTTGGATCCACTTTCGCACGTCGCGTCGCCTCCTTTCTGGTGTGATTGTGGCTGCATCAAAATCCCCTTAACAGCGGGGGGCGCGCGCTGCAACGAAAAAACTTCCGTTGCAGCGCGCGTTCGCGCCGATTTCGCCGCTGTAACGAAAACTTTCGCTGCGGGCGCTAGCCCCCATTACGCAAAAGACGCCTCCGCAGCCGAAAATCGGCTGCAGAGGCGTCGGGTTCGTACCTACGCGGTTCCACTCTGCTTCGGATCGTCCGCCTTCCGGATGCGTGCTGACAACACACTTCCGCTTCGTCGAATCGACCCGCTCTTCGGCTTCTTAACGGGAGCCACCCGGACACGCCTACCTGCATCGGAGCGGTCGCGCTCCTGCCTGGTTCGGCGAGTCGGCTCACAGGCGCATTTCCGCTCGGGGCGATACGGACGGGTTTCAGCGGTACCGTCCTCTCTGTGGAATCGCGCGCCAAGGTACTTCTCCTGCTCTTAGCCTCTAGATATGATTACCAGTAGTATAGCGACCCGTCGCCGCTTTGACAACCCTCGAACCTTCCGCGGTCCGCTGCGGCTCCACAGTCGGAGTTTCTCCGACGATTTCGCCCCCGCCGCGCCAAAGCCGCCGGATAGTCGGAGTTTCTCCGACGATTTCACCCCCGTCGCGCCAAAGCCGCCAGATAGTCGGAGTTTCTCCGACTATTTCGCCCCCGCCGCGCCAAAGCCGCACGATAGTCGGAGTTTCTCCGACTATTTCACGCCCGCCGCGCCAAAGCCGCCGGATCGTCGGACTTTCTCCGACGATTCGCGCGCGCCGGCCGGAACGCCGAAGTTACTCCAACTAAATCCGCTGCGCCAGCCGCGCGAGCACCTTTTCCTTGCCGAGCAGCCACAGCGTCTGGTTCAAATCGCGGCCGTGCGTCTGGCCGGTGAGCGCCGCGCGGATCGGCATGAACAGCTGCTTGCCCTTGAAGCCCGTTTCCGTCTGCACCGTCTTCAGCATCGCCTTCACCGCATCCGCCGAATACGCCTCGTCCGGCGTCGCGCGCACCTGCTCGGCGAACGCGCGCAGCACCGCGGGCACCTGCTCCTCCGCGAGCACCGCGGCCGCATCTTCCTCCACGACCGGCGTCTCGTCGAAAAACATCGCCGTCAGCTCGACGATCTCCGCCGCGTAGCGCAGCTGCTCCACGTACAGCGCCACGAGCGCCGTCACCCAGGAGCGTCCGGCCGCGTCCAGCTCCGCCGGAATGCGGCCCGCGCGAACCAAATGCGGAATCGCCAGATCGACGACGCGGTCCAGCTCGGCCGCGCGCAGGTAGTGGTTGTTCATCCAATTCAGCTTCTCCGTGTCGAACACGGCGCCGCTCTTGGAGACCCGATCCAGCCCGAACTGGGCGATCAGCTCCTCCTTCGAGAAAATTTCCTGCTCCCCGCCCGGCGACCAGCCGAGCAGCACGATAAAGTTCATGATCGCTTCCGGCAAATAGCCGAGCTCGCGATACTGCTCGATGAACTGGATGATCGATTCGTCGCGCTTGCTCATTTTCTTGCGGTCTTGGTTCAAAATCAGCGGCAGATGGCCGAACTTCGGCGGCTCCGCCCCGATCGCGCGGTACACCATCAGCTGGCGCGGCGTATTGGACAGATGCTCCTCCCCGCGCACGACGTGGGTGATCTTCATCAGATGATCGTCGATGACGACCGCGAAGTTGTACGTCGGCACGCCGTCCGGACGGACCATAATCCAGTCGCCGATGTCGTTCGACTGAAACTCCACGCGCTCGCGCACCTCGTCGTCGAACGCGTACGTCACGTCCGCCGGCACGCGGAAGCGCACCGTCGGCTGACGGCCTTCGGCGCGGAACGCCTCGGCCTGCTCCGGCGTCAACGAGCGGCAGCGCCCGCCGTACCGCGGCATCTCGCCGCGCGCCTCTTGCGCTTCGCGCTCCGCCTCGAGCTCCGCCTCGGAGCAAAAGCAATAGTACGCATGCCCGCCGGCGATCAGCCGATCGGCATACTCTTTATAAATCGGGAGCCGTTCCAGCTGCCGGTACGGGCCGTACGGGCCGCCGACGTCCACGCTTTCGTTCCACTCGAGTCCGAGCCACTTCAATCCGTTCAGCTGGCTGTCGATGCCCGTCTCGACATGCCGCGTCTGATCCGTATCCTCGATGCGGATAATAAATTCGCCGCCCTTATTTCTCGCGTACAAATAACTGAATAATGCCGTGCGCGCGCCGCCGATATGCAGATGCCCCGTCGGGCTCGGCGCGTAGCGCGTGCGTACTGTTCCGTTGCCGGTCATCGTATAGGGTCACGCCTTTCCCATGGTTCTCTAGTGATTAATCATAACGGCAAATCCCGCCGTTGCAAGCCCTGCCCTTTACGCCTTCGTCAGCAGCACGACCGCCTGCGCGGCGATGCCTTCCTCCCGGCCCGTAAAGCCGAGCTTCTCCGACGTCGTCGCTTTCACGTTCACCTGCGACGGCGCCGCGTCGAGCGCCCGCGCGATATTCGCGCCCATCGCCTCGATATAAGGCGCCAGCTTCGGCCGCTGCGCGATGACCGTGCAATCCGCGTTGCCGAGCGCATAGCCCCGCTCCCGCGCAAGCCCCCAAACATGCTCGAGCAGCTTCACGCTGTCGGCGTCTTTGAACGCAGGATCCGTATCCGGAAAATGTTTCCCGATGTCGCCCAGGCCCAGCGCCCCGAGCACCGCATCCGCCACGGCGTGCAGCAGCACGTCCGCGTCGGAATGGCCTAAAAGCCCCTTCTCGAACGGAATGTTCACCCCGCCGATGATGCATTGACGCCCTTCCGCGAAGGCGTGTACGTCGAAACCCTGTCCTACCCGTATCGTCATGGCCGTCCCCCCGGTTTCCTCGCCTTCCGACGCCGCGTCCCGCCGCCGGCCCGGCGCCGGCGCTTGCGAGGCGGCCTCCGAACCGAGCCGACGCTCGCCCAGCCAACGCTCCGCAAGCTCGAGATCGTCCGGCGTCGTCATCTTCACGTTGCGGAGATCGCCCTCCGCGAGCTTCACCCGCACGCCGAGCCGCTCGACGAGCGACGCGTCGTCCGT
>NZ_DASQMZ010000032.1:0-10400 GCF_035645235.1 Paenibacillus sp. | reverse complement strand
ACACGCATTCGCAACGCGAACACGGTCCGTCACGAGACGGTCGAAATCCCGGCATCCAAGATCAAGCGCGAAATCGCCGAAATCTTGAAGCAAGAGGGTTTCGTGCGCGACGCGGAATACGTTAACGACAACAAACAGGGGATCATCCGCCTGTTCTTGAAATACGGCCAGAATAACGAGCGCGTTATTACCGGTCTGAAGCGCATCAGCAAGCCGGGCCTTCGCGTCTACGCAAAGTCCAACGAGCTTCCTCGCGTCTTGGGCGGTTTGGGTATCGCGATCATCTCGACATCCAAAGGCTTGATGACGGATAAAGCGGCTCGTCAATCGAAGAGCGGCGGAGAAGTCGTCTGCTACGTGTGGTAATTCAGCAACACAAGAAACGGAGGTGCAACGCAAGATGTCCCGTATTGGACGCAAACCGATTGCGGTTCCGAACGGCGTAACGGTCACCCTCGACAACCGTACGATTACGGTGAAAGGGCCGAAAGGCACGCTGTCCCGCGAACTGCATAAAGATATGAAAATCAACGTGGCGGAAAACGAGATTCTCGTAGAACGCCCTTCCGATCACAAGCTGCATCGTTCCCTTCACGGCACGACGCGCAGCGTGATCGCGAACATGATCACTGGCGTAACGGACGGATACGCGAAGACGCTCGAGCTGGTAGGCGTAGGTTACCGCGCGAACAAGACAGGCGATAAGCTTGTCCTGAACGTAGGCTACTCCCACCCGGTCGAGATCGCTCCGGAAGGCGTGGAGTTCGAAGTTCCGGCGCAAAACCGGATTATCGTTCGCGGCATCGACAAGGAGCTTGTCGGCGCATACGCGGCGAAAGTACGCGCAGTACGCGAGCCTGAGCCGTACAAAGGCAAAGGGATCAAATACGAAGGCGAACGCATTATCCGCAAAGAGGGTAAAGCGGGCGGCAAGAAGAAGTAATAGCGTAAGCGCCGCGTAGCGGCAAGGAACAAGCATGAGAGGAGTGAAAGATAGCTCATGATTACGAAAGGCGATAAGAATAAAACTCGTAAAGTGCGCCATTTCCGCGTTCGGAAGAAAATCACCGGTACGGCGGAGCGCCCTAGACTGAACGTATTCCGCTCTTCGAAGCACATCTACGCGCAAATCATCGACGACGTGAAAGGCGTAACGCTCGCCGCAGCCTCGACGCTCGATAAGGATTTGGAAGGCGTAGGCAACGGAGGCAACGTGGAAGCCGCTCGCAAGGTCGGCGAAGCGATCGCGAAGAAGGCACAAGCGGCAGGTCTGAAGAACGTCGTATTCGATCGCGGCGGGTACTTGTACCACGGCCGGATCCAGGCGCTCGCGGACGCGGCTCGCGAAGCCGGATTGGATTTCTAATCTCACAAACAAGGAGGGTTATGCTTGCGCATTGATCCGAATACAGTAGGCGAATTGACGGAGAAAGTCGTTACGATCAACCGCGTCGCGAAAGTCGTTAAAGGCGGACGCCGGTTCAGCTTCAGCGCGCTGGTCGTCGTCGGCGACGGTCAAGGTCATGTCGGCGCCGGAATCGGCAAAGCGGCGGAAGTGCCGGACGCGATTCGCAAAGGCATCGAAGACGCGAAGAAAAATCTTATTAAACTCCCGCTCGTCGGCACGACGATCCCGCACCTCGTTGTGGGTAAGTTCGGCGCAGGCCAAGTGCTTCTGAAGCCCGCTTCCGAAGGTACCGGCGTGATCGCCGGCGGTCCGGTTCGCGCGGTGCTCGAGCTTGCAGGCGTCGGCGACATCCTGACGAAATCGCTTGGCTCGTCCAACTCGATGAACATGGTCAACGCTACGCTCGAAGGTCTTTCCCGCTTGAAGCGCGCCGAAGATGTGGCGAAGCTTCGCGGCAAGACGGTCGAGGAGCTACTACGATAACGAGGAGGGGACGTTCGTGGCGAAATTGCAAATCACCCTCAAGCGCAGCTTGATCGGTCGCCCGGAAGACCAACGCGTTACGGTCCGGACACTGGGCCTCCGCAAGATGCACCAGTCCGTCGTGCAGAACGACAATCCGGCCATTCGCGGAATGGTCAATAAAGTGATACACTTGGTAGATGTAAAAGAAGTGGAATAAAAAAGATTCCTCGTCGAAGAAATTCGAAGAGGTTGGGCAACGGAACTATACGAAGGAGGTGCGACGATGAAAATCCACGAACTGCAACCGGCACCGGGTTCGCGTCAAACGCGCAAGCGCGTTGGCCGCGGCGTCGGCAGCGGCATGGGCAAAACGTCGACGCGAGGTCACAAAGGTCAGAACGCACGTTCCGGCGGCGGCGTACGCCCTGGTTTCGAAGGCGGTCAGAACCCGTTGTACCGTCGATTGCCGAAGCGCGGTTTCAACAACCCGTTCCGCAAGGAGTACGCGATTGTGAACCTTGAGCAGCTGAACAACTTTGCAGACGGCACGGAAGTGACGCCGGAGATCTTGATCAACTCCGGTATCATCAAGAACCCGCTGGCCGGCATCAAAGTTCTCGGCGACGGCGAACTGACCGTGAAGCTTTCGGTGAAAGCCAACAAGTTCTCGAAATCTGCGGTTGAGAAAATTACCGCTGCGGGCGGCAATGCCGAGGTGATCTAATGCTGACGACGGTACAGAACATTTGGAAAGTCGCCGAGCTGCGGAACCGAATTTTATTCACGCTCGGGATCTTGATCATCTATCGGCTCGGGGCGTTCATCCCGGTGCCGAACATCAATCTCGATGCGTTGACGGCGGCTGACGTGCAGTCGCAGGGCGTGTTCGGCCTCATGAACACGTTCTCCGGCGGCGCGTTGTTCCAGTTTTCGATCTTTGCGATGGGGATCATGCCGTACATCACGGCTTCCATCATCGTGCAGCTGCTTTCTATGGACGTCGTCCCGCGTTTCACGCAGTGGGCGAAAGAAGGCGAAGTCGGCAGACGGAAACTCGCCCAGATTACGCGGTACGGTACGATTGTTCTTGGTCTGTTCCAGGCGTACAGCATGTCGATCGGCTTCAACAATCTGTTCCCGGGACTCGTCATCGACGTCAGCTTCGCGACATTTACGCTTATCGCGATCGTTCTGACGGCCGGTACGGCGTTCCTGATGTGGCTCGGCGAGCAGATTACCGAGAAGGGGATCGGCAACGGGATCTCGATCTTGATCTTCGCCGGGATCATCGCCGCGATTCCTACGATCATCCAGCAGATTTATCAGACCCTCTTCTTGAATGCGGCGGACAGCGCGCTGTTCCTCAACATTCTGAAGGTCGTCCTGATCGTGCTGGTCGTCGTAGCGATTATCGTCGGCGTCATTTTCGTCCAGCAGGGCATTCGGAAAATTCCGGTTCAATACGCGAAACGCGTCGTCGGCCGGAAGATGTACGGCGGACAGTCCACGCATATCCCGCTTAAGGTCAATGCGGCGGGCGTCATCCCGGTCATCTTCGCGCTGTCGCTGCTGCTGTTCCCTTACACGATCGCCAGCTTCTTCACGGGCAACGCGGTCGCGGATTGGATCATCGCGAATACGTACTACACGGCGCCGCTCGGCATGGTGTTGTACATCCTTCTTATTATCGGCTTCACCTTCTTCTACACGTTCGTGCAGATTAACCCGGTGCAGATGGCCGATAATATGAAGAAGAACGGCGGTTACATCCCAGGCATCCGTCCGGGGATCACGACGTCGAATTATTTGACGAAAGTCATCTCTCGCATCACGCTGTCCGGCGCCATCTTCCTCGCCCTCGTCTCGATCTTGCCGGTATTCTTCGGCAACCTGGCAGGGCTTCCGAATACGGTAACGGTCGGCGGAACGAGCTTGCTCATCGTCGTCGGCGTCGCGCTCGAGACGATGAAGCAAATCGAAAGCCAGTTGATCAAGCGCCACTACAAGGGCTTCATTAACCGGTAAGAGAAAAGAGGCGCGTCAATGAACTTGATTCTCATGGGCCCTCCCGGCGCGGGCAAGGGCACGCAGGCAGAAAGAATCGTCGCGGAATTTTCGATTCCGCACATCTCGACGGGCGACGCGTTCCGCGCCGCAATGAAGCAGGGTACGCCGCTCGGGGTGAAGGCGAAGGAATACGTCGATGCGGGCTTACTCGTACCGGACGAAGTGACGATCGGCATCGTGCGCGAGCGTCTGCAGCAAGACGATTGCAAAGCGGGCTTCATGCTCGACGGTTTCCCGCGAACGATCTCCCAGGCGGAGGCGCTCGACGAGATCTTGAAGTCGTTGGGAACCCAGATCGATCATGTCGTCAACTTGAAGGTCGATCGCAGCCTGCTTCTCGCTCGATTGACGGGCCGCCGGATCTGCCGCTCCTGCGGAGCGACGTATCACGAGCTCTTCAATCCGCCGGCGAAGGCCGGCGTGTGCGATAAGTGCGGCGGCGAGCTGTATCAGCGCTCCGACGACACGGAAGAGAAAGTCGGCACCCGCCTGGACGAATATACGAACAAGACGGCGCCGCTCCTCGCCTACTACGAAGCGAAAGGCTTGCTTCGGGAGTTGAACGGCGAGCGGGACATCGATGAAGTGACCGCGGAACTCCGCAGCCTGTTGCGAGGCCAGGACTGAATGATCGTTTGTAAGTCCCAGGCGGAACTCGAGGTACTGCGTGAAGCGGGGCGCATCGTGGCGGAGACCCACCGTTTGCTCGCTCAGGCGATCCGGCCGGGCGTGACGACGGCGGAGCTCGACGGCATCGCCGATCGGTATATCCGCAGCCAGAAGGCTGTGCCATCTTTCAAAGGCTATAACGACTTTCCTGGAAGCATCTGCGCTTCGGTGAACGAACAACTCGTGCACGGCATCCCGAGCAAGCAATGCGTGCTGCAAGACGGGGATATCATCTCCATCGACGTCGGCGCGAAGTTCGGCGGGTACCACGGCGATTCCGCCTGGACATACGCCGTCGGAACGATCTCCGATACGGCGGCGAAGCTGCTGCAAGTGACGGAAGCGTCGCTCTACGCGGGCCTCGCGGAAGCGAAACCGAACGCAAGGTTGTTCACCATCTCTCATGCGATACAGAAGGTTGTGGAAGACGCAGGCTTCTCGATCGTTCGGGAGTACGTCGGTCACGGCATCGGGACGGAATTGCACGAAGAACCGCAAATTCCGAACTATGGCATGCCGGATCGGGGGCCCCGGCTCAAACCGGGTATGACGCTAGCGATCGAACCGATGGTCAACGTCGGCGAACGGTACGTCAGAACGTTGTCGGACAATTGGACGGTCGTGACGGTGGACGGTTCGCTATGCGCGCACTTCGAGCATACGATCGCGATCACGGACGACGGGTACGAGATCCTGACGAAATGTTAATTAAGTGGTGATGCGCGTGGTTGCAACGAAGGAACCGAAGCTTGGGACGGTCGTGCGGACGCTTCGCGGCAGGGATCAAGAGCAGTACGCGGTCGTCGTCGGTTTCGTCGACAGCCGCACGGTCTTGATCGCGGACGGCGACAAGCGGAAATTCGACGCCCCCAAGAAGAAAAACGTGCTGCACCTCGAGATTACCGATTTCATCAGCTCGGAGGTTGCCAGCAGCATTCAAGAGACCGGCAGAGTCACGAACGGGAAGATCCGTTACGCGCTTCTGAAATTCGCGGAAGGCATGACGGCCGAAGAGAGCGGAAAGGAGACATCGAATGGCTAAGGAAGATGTGATTGAAGTCGAAGGCACGGTAATCGAACCGTTGCCGAACGCCATGTTTCGCGTCGAGTTGGAGAACGGGCATCAAATTCTTGCTCATGTTTCGGGTAAATTGCGCATGCACTTTATTCGAATCTTGACGGGAGACAAGGTCGTGATTCAACTTTCGCCGTACGATTTGACGAGAGGGCGAATTACGTACCGCAAATGATTCGCCTCCGTAACTAGGGATTAGGAGGGGTTCTCAGTGAAAGTAAGACCGTCGGTCAAACCAATTTGCGAAAAATGCAAAGTGATCCGTCGCAAAGGCAACGTGATGGTGATCTGCGAAAACCCGAAACATAAACAAAAACAAGGCTAAAAAGGAGGTGCGCGTCTAATCTATGGCACGTATAGCTGGTGTAGACTTGCCCCGCGACAAGCGCGTCGAAATTTCCCTGCAGTATATTTACGGCATCGGTAAAACGACGGCGCAACAAATTCTTGCCGCAACGGGCATCAACCCGAACACGCGGGTAAGAGACTTGACGGAAGACGAAGTCAGCCGTCTGCGCGACCAAATCGACAAGAACCTGAAGGTGGAAGGCGATCTTCGCCGCGAAGTCGCCCTGAACATCAAGCGCTTGATCGAGATCGGTTCCTATCGCGGTCTTCGTCATCGTCGCGGTTTGCCGGTTCGCGGTCAACGCACGAAGACGAACGCTCGTACGCGCAAAGGTCCTCGTCGGACTGTAGCCAACAAGAAGAAATAAGAAGGGGGGATAACGACCAATGGCAAAACCAGCCAAGAAGGCAGTGCGCACGAAACGCCGCGACCGGAAAAATATCGAGTCTGGCGTCGCGCACATTCGTTCCACGTTCAACAACACGATCGTTACGATCACGGACCCGCACGGCAATGCGATCTCCTGGGCAAGCTCCGGCGGCCTCGGCTTCAAGGGCTCCCGCAAGAGCACGCCGTTCGCCGCTCAGATGGCCGCGGAAACCGCTGCGAAAGCCGCGATGGAACACGGTTTGAAAAGCGTAGAAGTCATGGTCAAAGGACCGGGCGCAGGACGCGAAGCCGCGATCCGTTCGCTGCAAGCCGCAGGGCTTGAAGTGAATCTGATTAAAGACGTGACTCCGATCCCGCACAACGGTTGCCGTCCGCCGAAACGTCGTCGCGTATAATCAATGCTCACGTTTGTAGTATATTTATCCGATACATGGGAATAGTGGATGTGGAGGATAGGCATACTATGAAATTTCTCATTCTTGATTTGAGCTAAGCGACGTTTAAGGAGGGTATTGATCGATGATCGAAATCGAAAAGCCGAAGATCGAAACCGTACAAGTCAGTGAGGACGGCTCCTACGGCCGTTTCGTTGTAGAGCCGCTCGAGCGGGGCTACGGGACGACGCTCGGCAATTCGCTGCGCCGGATCCTGTTGTCGTCGCTGCCTGGGGCCGCGGTGACAAGCGTTCAAATCGACGGCGTGCTGCACGAATTCTCTACGGTACCGGGAGTCATGGAGGACGTAACAGAGATCATTCTCAACTTGAAGGGTCTCTCGCTCAAAATCCATTCGGACGAAGAGAAAGTGCTCGAGATCGACGCCGAGGGAGACGGCGTCGTGACGGCGGGAGACATTCGCGCCGACAGCGACGTTGAGATCTTGAACCCGGATCTTCACATCGCCACCTTGTCCTCCGACGCGCGGCTGCATATGCGCATTCATGCGCAGCGCGGACGCGGTTATCAGTCCGCGGACAAGAACAAGCGTGAGGATCAACCGATCGGCGTCATTCCGGTAGATTCGATCTATACGCCCATTACCCGCGTCAACTACAGTGTGGAAAATACCCGCGTCGGTCAAGTGACTAACTATGACAAGCTGACACTCGAAGTTTGGACTGATGGCAGTATCCGCCCTGAAGAAGCCGTAAGCTTGGGCGCGAAAATCTTGACGGAGCATCTGATGCTGTTCGTCGGGTTGACCGACGAAGCGAAAGACGCCGAGATCATGGTCGAAAAGGAAGAAGACAAAAAGGAAAAAGTACTCGAGATGACGATCGAAGAACTCGATCTCTCCGTACGCTCGTACAACTGCTTGAAGCGCGCCGGCATCAACACGGTGCAAGAGTTGATCACGAAGACGGAAGAAGATATGATGAAGGTCCGCAATCTCGGGCGCAAATCCTTGGAAGAAGTGCAGGAGAAGCTGGAAGAGCTCGGTCTCGGTCTCCGCAAGGAAGACTAAGAGCGGCCATTCTCGCCCTCCGCACGGAAAATACGAACGCAGAGATAACAGCGTAAGGGAGGGACATATCCATGACCGCATATCAAAAGTTGGGCCGCGATTCCAGCGCGCGCAAAGCGTTGTTCCGGGACTTGGTGACCGATTTGTTCATCTACGAACGGATTCAAACGACGGAAGCGAAAGCGAAGGAAATCCGCTCGATCGCAGAGAAGCTGATCACGCTCGCGAAGCGCGGAGATCTCCACGCTCGCCGTCAAGTGGCTGCTTTCGTACGCCGCGAAGAAGCGCAAGAAGGGAAAGACGCGATCCAGAAGCTCTTCTCCGATCTCGCGCCTCGTTACGCAGAGCGTCAAGGCGGGTACACGCGCATCCTGAAGTTGGGACCTCGCCGCGGCGACGCCGCTCCGATGGTTTATTTGGAATTGGTGGATCGCGCCGAAGCGTAAAGCTTATACACGAAGGAAGGGCGGTCGGAATCTCGGATTCCCCCTAGCCCTTTTTTTGTACGTATGATCCAATACGGCGGTGAAGGAAGCAGATGCGAAACATTCGCGCGACGATTTGTTACGACGGGACCGATTATCATGGGTTCCAAGTGCAGCCTGGCGTACCTTCGATCCAAGGCGCCTTGATCGAAGCGATCGCCTCCCTGACCGGGGAGACCGTAGCCGTCCACGGCTCGGGGCGAACGGATGCCGGCGTGCATGCGCGCGCGCAGGTCGTCAACTTCGAGACGTCTTCGCGGCTCCCGATCGATCGGTGGTGTCAGGCGCTCAACGCGAGGCTGCCGCGCGATATCGCCGTCTGGGCGGCCGAGGAAGCGCCGCCTTCGTTCCATGCGCGGAAATCATCGAAGCGGAAGACGTACTGTTACACGATTAACGGGAACCGATATCCGGACCCGATGCAACGCCGTACGGAATACCATCACCCGGGACCGCTCGACGTACCTGCGATGCGGGAGGCGATCCGCTGCTTGGAGGGGGAGCACGACTTCACGTCGTTCTGCTCCGTCCGCGCGGAGAGCGAGTCGAAGGTGCGAACCATCTACGAAGCGCGCCTCTTGCAAGCGGACGTAGAAGGCATGGAGACGGCGCCCGGCGTCGGACGCATACGATTGTTTTTCACCGGCAACGGGTTTCTATACAATATGGTGCGCATTATGGCCGGAACGCTGCTTGCGGTCGGCGAAGGGAAGCTCGGCGCAGCCGACATTCCCCGCATTCTGCAGGCGAAGGATCGCGCGTCTGCCGGTCCGACGGCCAAGCCGCACGGCTTATCGCTCTGGAGCGTTGACTACGAGATATGATGCGTGAAAATGCGACTTGCTAAACGCCAGGATATGTTGTAATATATTGTTTGGCTTTGCTTTGTCAGCTTTCCCACGGCCCCGGCAAGGCACTTCCATTAAAGCCAACCAATGCAACGCAAGTTATGCAACATTGCAACATCCGAATTCGAATATGGCTTTGCCTCACAACGGCAAATTGACACCATCATAGACCACAACTGCTTTGAAGCAATCACATGAATGGAGGATTTTCCTAATGCGGACTACGTATATGGCCAAGCCTAACGAAGTCGAGCGCAAGTGGCATCTCGTCGATGCAGACGGCAAGACGCTCGGTCGCTTGGCAAGTGAAGTCGCGAGCTTGATTCGCGGCAAGCATAAGCCGGAATTCACCCCTCACGTCGATACGGGCGACTTCGTCGTCGTCATCAACGCGGAGAAGGTTCAGCTCACGGGGAAGAAGTGGCAGCAGAAGAACTACTACCGTCATTCCGGTTACATGGGCGGTCTGAAGGTAACGCCGGCGCACGTTATGGTGCAGACGAAGCCGGAGCGCATGATCGAGATCGCGGTCAAGGGCATGCTGCCTAAGAACAAGCTCGGTGACAAGTTGTACACGAAGTTGAAAGTATACGCCGGCAGCGAGCATCCGCATGCGGCACAAAATCCGCAACCGTACGAATTACGCGGGTAATAGGAGGAGTTCGACAACATGGCACAGTTCCAATACTATGGCACAGGACGTCGGAAGCATTCCGTAGCTCGCGTACGCTTGGTACCGGGCGACGGCAACATCGTCATCAACTCGCGTCAGCTCGACGAGTACTTCGGTCTCGAGACGCTGAAGCTCATCGTGAAGCAACCGCTCGCGTTGACGGAAACCGTCGGTAAGTACGACGTTATCGTCTTGGCGCACGGCGGCGGCATCTCCGGTCAAGCCGGCGCGATCCGCCACGGCATCTCCCGCGCGCTGCTGAAGGCAGACCCGGAATTCCGCTCCCCGTTGAAGCGCGCAGGCTTCCTGACACGCGACCCGCGGATGAAGGAACGGAAGAAATACGGCTTGAAAGCCGCTCGTCGCGCTCCGCAGTTCTCGAAGCGCTAATCGAACGACGTCGAACGTCCCGGAAGTCGAACAGACTCCGGGACGTTTTTTGTTATTTACGGGATGGATTGACTTTCCAGTTAGGCGGCGTTAAACTGTAATCCAATACATAACAGA
>NZ_DASQMZ010000031.1:0-11719 GCF_035645235.1 Paenibacillus sp. | reverse complement strand
CTCGAAGCCGCCGTGCATTACCGCGAACGCCCGCGGGAGGGCGTCGCGGCGGCCGGCGCCGCCGGGGTTGCGCCGGCGCTCGGCTTCGATACGCTGCTGTCGTTCCGCAAGGAGCTGCTGCTCGGCGGCGCGCCGATCGCGGAAGACGAGTGGCGGCGTCTTACGGAGCGCGAAGCGCAGCTGCTGTTCCGCGACGGACGGTGGTTTCGTATCCGAGCGGCGGACCGGCGCGCGGGCGCTCGATTTTTCCGGGAGGCGCTCGAGGGCGAGACGACGGCGTCGGAGGCGCTCCGGACGGCCCTGACGGCCGAAGCGGCCGGCGCGGCCGAGCCGGAGACCGGGGCGGGGCGCGCCGGGGCGGTACCCCTGCGGCGCTGGTCCGGCGGGGAACGGCTGGAGCGGCTCGTCGCCGGGCTTCGCCGCGCGGCCGCCGGCGACGGCGGCCCGGCGGAACCGCTGCCGACGCCGCCGCAGCTTCGCGGCGAGCTGCGCGATTATCAGGCGCGCGGTTTCTCGTGGCTCGTGCGCATGCGCGAGCTCGGGCTCGGCGCGTGCCTCGCCGACGATATGGGGCTCGGGAAGACGATCCAATGGATCGCCTACGCGCTGCACGTCGTACATGCGGCGGCGCCTTACAAGACCGGAAAGCCGCTGCTCCTCATTTGCCCGACGTCCGTGCTCGGCAATTGGCAGCGGGAGTTGGAGCGGTTCGCTCCGACGCTGCGCGTATACTTTCATTACGGGCCCGAACGGCTGCACGGCGAAGCGTTCCGCGCGGCGGCCGCCGAAGCGGACATCGTGCTGACGTCCTATTCGACGGCGCTGCGGGACCGCAAGCCGCTCGGCGGCACGGCGTGGGACGCCGTCACGCTGGACGAGGCGCAGTACGTTAAAAATTCGGGCGCGCAGCTGACGCGGTTCGTCCGAACGCTGCCGTCCGTCCATCGGATCGCGCTGACGGGGACGCCGGTCGAAAACCGGCTGTCGGATTTGTGGTCCATTTTCGAATATTTGAATCCGGGTTATCTCGGCGGCGAGCGGAGCTTCCGCAAGACGTTCGGCGACGGAACGGAGGGAGAGGCGGCGTCGACGGCGGCGAAGCGGCTGCACGCGCTCGTGCGTCCGTTCCTGCTGCGCCGCATGAAGACGGATCCGACCGTCATCGGCGACCTGCCGGAGAAGATCGAGCAGACGTCCTACTGCGGCATGACGGAACGGCAGGCGGCGATGTACGCAGCGACGCTCGAGCGAATGGCGGAGCAGCTTCGGCATGCGGAGGGCATTCGACGGCGGGGCGTCATTCTGTCGACACTGACGCGGTTAAAGCAAATTTGCAACGCGCCGGAGCAAGCGCTGCGGGAGCGTACGCTCCGCGCCGGGTCGTCCGGGAAACTGCTGCGGCTCGAGGAGCTGCTGCGGGAATCGCTCGACGAAGCGGACGGGCGCTGCATCGTGTTTACGCAATACGCCGCGATGGCGACGCTGCTGCAGTCTTATCTTGCGGCCGCGCTCGATTGCGAGGTGGGCCTCATGATCGGCAAAACGCCGCGCAAGGATCGGGAGACGCTCGTCGCGCGGTTTCAAGAGGCGAAGGACGGCCCGCGGATTCTCGTGTTGTCGCTGAAGACCGGGGGCTTCGGCCTGAACCTGACCCGGGCGAACCGGTTGATTCACTACGACCGCTGGTGGAATCCGGCGGCGGAGCGGCAAGCGACGGACCGCGCGTACCGGATCGGCCAGACGCGCACCGTGGAGGTGTGGAAGCTGGTGACGAAGGGAACGCTGGAGGAGTCCATCGAGAGGCTGCTGGAAAGCAAGGAGCGGCTGGCGGAAGACGTCGTCGGCGCCGGCGAGACGTGGCTGACGGAGTACGACGACGAACGGCTCCAGGATTTGCTGGCGCTGCGCAGGCAGGTCGTGCTCGCGGAGGAAGACGCATGAGCATACGCACGCGAAGCTGTGTAAGAACGCGAACGCGCATAACGGCACGAAAGACGCGAAGACGAGTCTCTCCAATAAAGGGGCGAAAGGGATGGCGGCGGAGCTGCACGATTTTCAGATGGAACACGGCCGGATAACGGGCGCGCCGCCGGCCGGCCGGGACGCGCGGGAGCCGGTCGCTTATTGGGAGGTACCCCGGGCGCCGTCGGCGATGCGGGAGCGTCTCGTGGGCGAGCTGGCGGCGGATCCGCTGTTGGACGGCCGCTGGCGGGCGGGGCTCGCGTCGGAAAGCGAACGGGAGCGCCTCGGCGCGAACGCGCGCGACTGGCGCTCCGGCTGCGATTGCGGCGGGCGGCAGCCGTGCCGGCATGCGCAATCGTTGCTGTTTCGGTTCCGCCAAGCGGCGAAGCGCGACCCTTGGCTGTGGTGGGAGGCGGCGGGCGCGAGCCGGGAAGCGCTGCAGGCGGCCGTTCGCGAAGCGCGGGCCGCGCTCGTCGGCGCAGGAAGCCGGGCAGTCGCGGACGACGAGGACGCGGCGCTGGAAGCTCGTGCTCGCGCGTTGGCGGCGGCCGCGGGCGAAGGACGGACGCCTTGGATGCTGCGCCGGATGAGCGATCCGGCGTTTTGGAATCGGGACGTGACGTTCGCGGACTGGCTTCGGCCGATCGCGGACGCCGTAGAAGCGAAGGAGGAGCAAGATGACGAGAGCGACCGCGCGGTGGATTCGCACGTTAGTGAACGCCCATAAACAGTCGTCTTTCCAAGACAAGATCGCCGCGATGCGCGCGGAGCCGAACCCGTATTACTTGCTGGAGTGGCTCGTCGTGCCCGAGGCCGACGGCGACGACGCGTTCTGGAGCGCGTGGGAAGGGGAGCGGACGCCCGGCGCGGAGCGAGGAAGCCTTGTCGGCATCGAAGCTTGCTTTCGGGAACAGCTGCCGGTGGAGCTGCTCGTCGGCGCGCCGATCGCGGAGGAAGACGCGGCGCTGCTCGCGACGGCGTTCGCCGATCTTGCCGCGTCGTACGGCGCCGAACGTTGGGCGGCGGGCGTTCGCGGGCTTGCGGAGCGGCTCGAGGGCGCCGTCGACCGGTACGGCGCCTACGTCGACGCGCTCCGCGAGGAGACGGCGAAGCTGCAGCGCGAGCTCGAGGCGCAGCTTGAGGCGTTGAAGGCCGAGGCGGCGGAATACGAGGAGGGCGACTTCGACCTCGAGGCGGAGCGGCGGGCCGCGCAAGCGAAGGCGGAGCGCAAGAAGCAGGACCTCCCCGCCAAGACGCTCCACCGCCTGTTTCCGCAGGACGCGCTGGTGAGCGTCTTGGCGACGGGCGGCCTCGCGAAGCCGGCCGAGCGCGCCCGCGCCGCCGCGGAGCGGCTGCTCGGGGCGTCCGCGCATCCGGCGCGCGACTGGGCGGCGGCGCTCGACCGCGGCGACGGCGACGCGCTGCGGGACGGCGCCGGCGAGGCGCGCGAGAGCGTCGCCTCGGCGTGGCTCGCCGCGTACATGAGCCGCAGCGAGCTGACGCGCGCATGGCTGCCGATCGAAGAGCGGCAGCGCGCGGCGCTGCGGTGGATCGCCGCGGCGGACCGCGCCGGTCCTTGGCTCGACGCCGCCTTCCGCGCGACGGGCTGGGAAGGGAGGCTCGCCGAACCGGAATTCGCGGGCAAGCCGCTGTACCGATTCGTATGGCATGCGCTGAACGACGAGGAACGGAGGAAGCGGCTGCGGGAGGAGCTCATCCTCCAGCATTGGGCCGTATTCGCCGAGCGGTTCCATGCCGGCGGCGGAGACGGCACCGCCGCCGCCTCGACCGCCGGGGACGACGGGGCGTTCGAGGGGAACGCTTGGGTGTTCTTGCTCGACCCGGAGAACGTGCAGCAGCGCCTGCTCCGCGGCCGCAAAGAGAACGCGGAGTCGTTCATTCGAACGCTTTGTCAGCTATACGCGGAGGGCATCCGCCGCGGACTCGACGTTCGCATCGTCGTATCGCTGTACGCCTATTTGGCCAAACATGATAGAGAAGCGTTCTATTCGTTCGTCCACGGCGCGAAGTCGATCGACGCGGCGCTGCCGCTCATGGAGCTGCCGCCGGCGGAGCTGGCGCAGCTGTTCCGCGGCGACGGCGTTCGGCAGCAGGCGGCGCGAAAGCATTTGCTGCAGCTGTTTTTCGCGTATCTCGAGAGCGAGCCGGCCGCGGGGACGGCGTCGTCGGAGCCGATGCAGCGGTTCGCTTCGATTCTTTCCGCGGATAAGCGGGCGGCAGTCGTCGGCTGGCTGCACCGCCACGAGCGCGACTGGCGCGAGTGGGTCGGCGCGGCGCAGGAGCGGGCGTTCACCAAGCTGCTGCGCTTCCGATGGCTCGGGACGGCCGCGGAGCCGACGGAGCAGCATCGCACCGTGCAGCAATGGCTGCAGCGGCACAGCGACTGGGTGCAGTTCGAGACGGACGCGCCGAACGTAGAAGGGGAAGGCGTCACGTACGCGATTCTGCGTCCCGGCGCGATCGACGCCGATACCGGCGAGGTGCTCGCGAGGGCGACGGTTCGCGCGGAATGGTCGGACCGGACGCAAATCGGCCGGCTGCTGGACGATTTAAAATCGCTGTAACCACACGTAAGGAATCTAGCAAGGCAGAGACGATCGGAGGTTGTGCGCATGGATCCGCTATTGATCGGTATAGACTTCGGCACGACGAACAGCTCGGTGGCCGTATTGGACCCGGTCGAAAACCGGGTGCACATGAGACGTCTGGACGAGGGGGAGACCCCCAACTTGATTCGGACGATATTAACGAAGGGCCACGACGGCGACTGGCTGATCGGCAACCAAGCGGCGGCGCTCGGCAAACTGCGCGACCGTTCGGTGCTCTCGCTTAAGACGGAGCTTCGGCGGTCGCCCGACTTCCGGCTGCGCGTCGACGGCGAGGAGATCCCGCTCGTCGACTGCATCTCGCGTTTTCTGAAGGAATTGCTGGAGACGGCGGGCGTGTCCGACCCCGAAGACATCGACCGGCTCGCACTCAGCGTGCCCGTCAACTACGACGACCGCCGCAAGTCGATCATGGAGCAGGCGGCCGCGAAGCTCGGCGTCGATCCGACGCGCATTTGGTTCCTCGACGAGCCGGTGTCGGTGCTGTGGGATTGCCGCATCATCCCGGCGCGCTACGCGCTCGTGTTCGACTTCGGCGGCGGGACGCTCGACATGGCGATTATGGATAAAGAGGCGTCCGAGAAGCACCGGCAGGCGATCGTGCATCACCCGTATTTCGATCCGGACGATAACGAGAGCAATCGATACCACGGCAAGGTCGTGACGAAGCTCGGCCTCGATCTCGGGGGCGACGATCTCGACGACTGCATCGTCAAGCTGTTCGTGCAGCGCGGCAAAGCGCAAAACAATCCGGTATGCGAATCGATCGCGCTCGAGCTGTTCGAGGACCCGGAGCGGCTGCACAAGCTGAAGTCGCACCCGCAATACACGTTCTACCATCAGCTGAAGGCGACCGCCGAGCAAGTAAAGCGCCGCCTCTCGAGCGAGCCGTCCGTAACGGTGGATATCCCGCCGCTGATGCCGGGCGTCGATCAAGGCATTCGGGACGTGACGATCACCGCGGAGCAGTTTTACCTGGCGACCGAGCGGCCGCGCGAGACGCTGATGGCGGGACTGCAGGAGCTGACCAAGCGGTTCCACGAAGCGACGCGCCTCACCCGTCGGGAGATCGGGGCGGTGCTGCTTTCCGGCGGGAGCAGCCTGGTGCCTTTCGTGCCGGACGTGCTGGAGGAGTTGTTCCCGAACGCCCGGATCGTCTGGGACGAGGAGCATTTGCAGACGCGTATCGCGCGCGGCAACGCCCGGTACACCCGGAGCGAGGACGAATGGATCGTCGGGGATCTCGTGAACGCCTCGATCGGCATCTACAATCACGCGGGCAAGGAGACGATCGAAATTATCGCCGCGGACGATACGTATCCGATCAAGAAGCAAAAGCGCGTCGCGACGACGAAGCCGAACCAAACGAAAATCGAGATCGCTCCGATGGTGAAAGCGCAGGGAAGCGACCGCTACGAGCCGCTGCAGAAGTACGGCCGCCCGATCCTGTTCCGCATGAACATTCGCCCGCATCCGGGGACGCACGACGTGAACCGGCTGACGATTACGTATGCGATCGACAAGTCCCAGCGGCTGCGCGTATCCGCCTACGACAACTTGTTCAAGTCGGAAGTCGGCGTCGAGGAGCTCGAGCTCGCCGATTCCGGCTGGAACGTGAGGCTGGATCGATAACGACCGATTCCGAGAGGAGGCGCTACCATGACCGACCCGCGATCCCACGGCGGAGCCCCGCCGGCCTACGACCGCGAATACACCTTAGGGCTTTTGAAAAGGCTGCTGAACACGCCGAGTCCGACCGGCTTTACGCACGACATTATGGCGCTGCTCGATGCGGAAGCCGCTCGCCTCGGCTATCGCATGGAACGCATCGCCAAGGGCGGCGGCGTCGTGACCGTCCGCGGCACGGCGCCGGACGCGCCGGGACTCGCCGTCAGCGCTCACGTCGACACGCTCGGCGCGATGGTGCGCTCCGCGAACGCGGACGGGACGCTTCGGCTGTCCATCGTCGGCGGGTATATGATGCAATCGATCGAAAACGAATACTGCCTCGTTCACACCCGCGGCGGCGCCGTTTATTCCGGCACGATCCTGCCGGCGAAGCCGTCCGTGCACGTATACGAGGACGCAAGGGACCAAAAGCGGGAGGAATCGAACTACGTCGTCCGTCTCGACGAGGCCGTCTCGAGCAAGGACGACGTCGGGCGGCTCGGCATCGGCGCAGGCGATTACATCTCCTTCGATCCGCGCGCCGTCTTCCTCGACAACGGCTATATCAAGTCGCGCCATCTCGACGACAAGGCGGGCGTCGCCGCCGTCTTCGCGCTGCTCGAGGCGATGTCCCGCACGGGCACGCGGCCGAGGCGGGACGTTACGATTCTGATTTCGAACTACGAGGAGATCGGGCACGGCTCCTCGTACGTGCCCGGCGGCGCCGAAGAGCTGCTCGCCGTCGACATGGGCGCGATCGGCGACGATCTCGGCTGTACGGAGCGCGACGTTTCCATTTGCGCGAAGGATTCGACCGGTCCGTACGATTACGGGATGACGAACCGGCTGATCGCGCACGCGAAGCGGCTCGGCCTTACGTACGCCGTCGATATTTATCCCCGGTACGGCTCGGACGCTTCCGCCGCGCTTCGCGGCGGGCAAAACGTGCGCGCGGCGCTCATCGGTCCCGGCGTGCACGCTTCGCACGGGATGGAGCGGACGCACGAGGACGCCATCCGGCAAACCTACATGCTGCTGGCCGCTTACGCGCTGGAATAAGGGCGGCAAGAGCGATGAGCGCAGGGATGCCGGAGATCGACGAGAAGACGCTGCTCCGGCGGCGGTGGAGCGACGAAGGGCCATACGCGGTTTATTTCTATACGCCGTGGTGCGGGACATGCAAGATCGGCGAACGCATGCTCGACGTCGTGCTGGCGATGGAGCCCGGACGTAAAATTTATAAGGCCAACGTCAATTTTATGCCGACGATCGTGCCGGAGTGGAAGATCGAGAGCGTGCCCGCGCTCGTCTTCGTCGCGGAGAAGCGGGTCGTCGAGAAGCTGTATACGATGCGGTCGGTGGAGCATGTGCTAAAGCGCATCCGGGAGCGGCTCGATTGAGGCGGGGACGCCTTTTCTTCATTGGAAACCGGGTGGTATAATGGCTGTAATTTTGGCGACTCCGGGTCGGGAAAGCAGGACTTATGGCGACTCATATTATTACGGACGGCAGCTCGGATTTGCCGGAAGCGCTTCGCGCGGCTTGGGACATCCGGGTCGTGCCGCTGGGCGTGCGCTTCGGGGAAGAGCAATTCGACTCCACGATGAAGCACAGCGAGTTTTACGACAGGATGCGGGCGTCCGACGCGCTGCCCCAGACGAGCAGCCCGTCGCCGCATGCGTTCATGGAGGCGTACCGGCAGGTGCCGGAGGGCGACGACATTCTCGTCCTCGCGCTGTCCTCGCAGGTGAGCTCGACCTATCAGCACGCGATGCTCGCGAGGGAGATGCTTCGCGAGGAGCGGTCGGGCGGGGGGGAGATCGAGGTGATCGACTCCCGAACGGCGTCCATGGGACTCGGAGGCATCGCGTATAAGGCCGCGAAGCTGGCGAAATCGGGCGTTCCGTTCGCGGTCGTCGCGCAGGAGGCGCGGCGGCTCGTACGGGAGACGCGTACGCACTTCGTGCTCGACACGCTAGAGAACGTCATTAGAGGCGGACGGCTGGACAAGATGCGCGGCGCGGTCGCCTCGATGCTGAATATTAAGCTGCTGATGCACGCGAACGAGCAAGGCGCGATCGAGGTGCTCGAGAAGGCCAGGGGCTCGGCGAACGCCGTTCGGCGGCTCGTCGATCGCATCGAGGACGCGAAGGGCGAGACGGCCGGACAGCTGCTCGCCGTCGCGCACAGCCGCTGCGAGGAACGGGCGGAGGCGCTCGTTCGCGCGATCTTGGAGCGGTTTCCGTTCGCCGAGGTCGTCGTGTCCGATATGGGACCGGTCATCGGCACGTATGCGGGCGAGGGCGGGTTGTTGATTTCGTACGAGAGGAGTTGACGATACGATGAATGTCGGCGATTTGGTCGTTGCGCCGTACAAGAGCGGCGTCTACGTCGGGGAGCTGATCCAGCTCGACCGGCCGAAGGCGAAGGTGCGCATGCTGGCGGTGCTCCGTCACCCGACGCAGGGAGATTTGCATCACCCGATGCAGGCGGACGTGGCGTTCTTTCACGAGCGCCGCGCGCTCGCGTTCCGGGAGGTGGCGAACGTCTTTGCGTCGGAGCTTGTTCCCTACGACGGGGCGGAGGCGCCGGATTACCGGGCTTCGCTCGCGGCCGCGCTCGAGGCGGAGCGGGAGGCGATGGCGGAACGCGGAGACGCTTTCGGCCAGCGCGCCGTAGAGTCGCTGGAGAGGCTCCGGCGGGATTATTTCGGCGCATAGCAAGCGGGAACGGAAAAACCTCCTCCGCAAACGGCGACGTCCCGGTAACCGGCGTATCGGCGTTCGCGGAAGAGGTTTTTCTCGTTGGCATTCGTCGAACGGCTAGCGGCGTTCCGCGATGCGGCGCTCGAACTCCTCGCGGATCGCCGCGAGCTTCGCCGGGGAGGAAGCGCAGGCGTAAGCGGCCGACGCCAACGCTTTCGCGCCGAGCAGCATGCCGTCGAAGGCGCGGTCGCGCATCGCGGCGTCGCGGAACTCGATCGTATGCAAGGCGTACTTCTCGTCGACCACTTGCACGTACGGATGGGCGGCGGGGCATTGCAGCGAGACGTTGCCGAGATCGAGGGAGCCGTGGTCGTTCCCCCGCTGAATCGACGTCTCCGGCACGCCGAGGGCGACGAGCGCTTCGGTGAACGCGTCGGACAGCGTCTCGTTCGTCAGCAGCTCGTCATAGGAAAACTCATAATTGGAAATGTCTAAAGTACAGCCTGTCGCGAGCGCCGCTCCTTCCGCGCAGCGCCGCACCTTGCGAACGAGCTCGTCGGTGTACGCCCGCGTCGCGGCGCGAACGTAGAAATCGGCGCACGCATAATCCGGGATGACGTTAGGCGCCTTGCCTCCGTTCGTAATAACGCCGTGAATGCGCGCGTCGTCCCGGGTTTGCTGACGCAGCGCGTTGATCGCGTTGAACAGCTGCAGCACGCCGTCGAGCGCGTTGACGCCGTCCTCCGGGTTCGCCGCGGCGTGCGCCGACTTCCCGCGAAATTCGAAGCGCAGCGCGTCCATCGCCATGGACGAGCCGGACCGCTCGTACGCGTAATACGGATGTGCCATCAGCGCGAAGCTGCAATCGCGGAACATGCCGGCTTCGGCCATGAGCACTTTCGCGCCCTTCGTTTCCTCGGCCGGCGTTCCGTACACGCGAATCTCGCCGCCGAAGCCGTCGGCCGCCGCCGCGAGACCGACGGCCGCCGCGACGCTCATCGAACAGATCAGATGGTGGCCGCAAGCGTGTCCGATATCCGGGAGGGCGTCGTATTCCGCGAGGAAGGCGACGACAGGCCCGGGCTTGCCGGTATCGTAAGAAGCGACGAACGCGGTCGGCAGGCCGAGCGGGTGGCGCTCGATCGCGAACCCGAAACTTTCCAGCGCCTCGGTGAGCGTCTCGAACGCGAAAAACTCTTCGTTGCCGAGCTCGGGGCGCGCGCCGATCGCGGCGGCGATGCGGCGAATGCGTGGCGCGATATCGTCGATGCGGGCGTGTATGGCGGTAGTCATGGAGCAGCAGCCTTCCTTTCGCGAAAACAAGTGTGGTTACCGATGCGCGAAGCGCATTTTCTCCCAGGATTATAGCATATTCCATCGCCGGATACTCGCGGCGGGGGAAGGCGCGGGCGGGGCGCGGCGAGCGGCAACATTGGACAAAACCGTCCGGATGTGAGAAATTATAGCTTGGGAACGAACTATAGGAGGATTGAATGATGTCAGAGCATGAGAAAGCCGGAACCGACCGCGTCGGCTCGGCAGGGGGCAAAGGGAAAGTCATTCTGCCGTGGGTGCTGTTCGCGGCGACGGCGATCGGATTCGGTACGTATGCGGCGGTTCAGGCGAACGAGCCGGACGTGACGACGGGCAACGTCGGCGAAGAGGCCGTTGCGACGGTCGACGACGAGAAAATAACGGCGAACGAATTGTACCAGCTGATGCTGAAGCAAGTCGGCCCGCAAGCGGTCGACCAACTGATCGTCGAGCGGCTCGTCAACCGCGAAGCGGCGAAGCAAAACATTCAAGTGACCGACGAGGAGCTGAACGCGGAGGTCGAGAAGATCAAAGCGAACTTCCCGGACGAAGCGACGTTCAACCAGCAGCTCGCCGCGGCGGGCTACACCGTCGAATCGCTGAAGGAGCAGATGAAGCCGCAGGTGCAGTTGACGAAGCTCGTCGAGCCCCAGATCGAAGTAACGGATGAGGAGCTTCAGACGTATTACGACGAAAACAAGGCGCAATACGAGACAGGGGAGCAAGTGAAGGCTTCTCATATTCTCGTAGAGACGAAAGAAGAAGCCGAGGCGATTCTCGCCGAGCTGAAGGGCGGCGCGGATTTCGCGGAGCAGGCGAAGGAGCATTCCAAAGACGGCAGCGCGGCTTCGGGCGGCGACTTGGGCTATTTCGGCCGCGGCGCGATGGTAGCGCCGTTCGAGGAAGCGGCGTTCGCGCTCGAGATCGGTGAAATCAGCGACATCGTGGAATCGGAATTCGGCTTCCATATCATCAAGCTGACCGATAAGAAGGCGGCTACGACGGCTACGTTCGAAGAGAAGAAGGAAGAAATTCGCGAGACGCTGTTCGACACCAAAGTCAACGAGCGGATATCGGCGTACGTCGAAGAGCTGAAGACGGCCGCGAAGATCGAGAACGCTCTGGAGAAGGAAACCGAAGAAGCGGCTTCCTAAGTCCGACGTTCGCAGCAACCGAGTCGACGCCCCGTGCGTCGGCTCTTTTTATTTGGAATCATCGGTCGAATGTCTTATGCGTCCTCGCGAAGCGGGGCGGTATTTGGAAGGCGCGGGGACGCGTCTTCCTTTTCTATTGTAAAGGCGGGCATGGTATAATGAGGGAGTTTCGATAACGGGGGTCATGATTCGGGGAAAGGCGGGAGTTCGATGTCCCTTCGGGAGCGACAGGTCGTACCGGGCGAGCTGCTGGAGTGACGCATCGAGGAGGTGCGCGAGCTGGAGGCGT